>JANNNL010000402.1:0-22001 GCA_031398525.1 Actinomycetes bacterium
ACGACCTTGCCGTCGGCCATTACCACCACTCGGTCGGCGATCGAGCGGACGAGCGGAAGGTTGTGGGTGACGAAGAGCATCGCCAAACCCAGGTCGCGGCGCAAATCGTAGAGCAGCTCGACGATCGATGCCTGTACCAGCACGTCGAGAGCGGAGGTGACTTCGTCGCAGACGAGTACATCGGGCTTGGCGACTAGCGCTCGAGCGATGGCGACTCGTTGGCGCTCGCCACCGGAGAGTTGGTCGGGATATCGCGCCGCGTAGGCCGCAGTGAGTGACACCCGCTCGAGCATCTCGCCGACCGCTCGCTGCGCCTCGGACTTCGAGCCACCGGCAATGATCAGCGGCCGGGCAACCGAGTCACCGATGGGCCGCCTGGGGTGCAGCGACGAGTACGGATTCTGGAACACGTACTGGATGGTGAGCCGTTGTTTGGTCGGACGGTCACGCGCCGAGCGGGCAAGTTCCTGGCCGTTCAACAACACCTTGCCGGTCCACTCGGAGTGCAGACCGCCGATCGAGCGAGACACGGTGGTCTTGCCCGAACCAGACTCGCCAACTACGGCGACGCATTCGCCGGCCGCCACTCCGAACGACACGTTGTGGACGACCTGGTGACCGGTGTATGCCGCCGAGAGGTCTCGCACCGACAACAACTCACTGCCGGTATCTATCGGTGACAGCAGTTTCTTGGTGGCGTTCTTCAGCCGCTCGGGAACGTCATAGGCGTGCACGCAGCGAACCGTGTGGCCCGTAGCAACGTCGGTCTGGCGAGGGAACGACGAGCGGCAATCGTCGGTGGCCAACGTGCAGCGATCAGCGAAGGAGCAGCCACCCGGGCGCTTCCCCGGTGCCGGAGCACGACCGACGAGCCCGACCATGGCACTGGTGCCATCCATGTCGGGGGCGGCCGCAGTGAGGTGGCGGGTGTACGGGTGGGCCGGGTTGGTGAACAGCGAGGTGGTTGGGCCCTGCTCGACAATGCGCCCGGCGTACATCACCGCAACGCGGTCCGCGAGGTTGGCCACGACTGCGAGGTCGTGGGTGACATAGAGCGCAGAGACGCCGTGGGTGCGACACAGATCACGAACGGTTGCGAGCACGTGCGACTGCGTGCTGACGTCGAGTCCAGTGGTGGGCTCGTCGAGTACAATCACCGACGGACGACAGGCAAATGCCATGGCCAATCCAACTCGCTGCTGCTGTCCGCCAGACAGTTGGTGCGGGTAGCGGCGGAGGAACTCGGGGGTGCCGGGCAGGAGCACCTCGCTCATCACTTCTTTCACCCGGGCCTCGCGTGTTGCGGTCGAACCACCGAAATCGTGACTCTCGAGAATCTCGAGGATCTGTTTGCCGATGCGAATCGCCGGGTTGAGCGCGGTCGACGGGTCTTGCGGGACGTACGAAACCAGCCGACCGCGGGTGCGCCGCAGCGCCTCGTCGGTCAGAGTGAACATCTCGGTTCCCTCGATCGACACCGAGCCGCCGGCGATCTTCACGCCACGCCGCGCGTGGCTGAGCACGGCCAGCCCAACGGTGGTTTTGCCGGAGCCGGATTCACCAACCAGCCCGAGTACCTCACCCGGGGCGATCGACAGGTTAACCTCGTCGACGATGTCATGGCCAGTGGCCTCGACGTTGATCCGCAGGTTGCGAATTTCGAGCATCTCGGCCATCACGCCTCGTCTTTCTGACGGTCGAGGCCCGCAGCGGCCCGCGAAATGCCGTCACCGATCAAGCCGGTGCTGATGGTCAACAGGGCCACGGCGAGCACGGGGAGCGTAACCCCCCAATGGTTCGGGATGATTCCGCCGCGGTTCTCGTTGATCATCAGGCCCCAGTTGGCCGCCCCGAGGTCGGGAGTGAAGCCCAGGAACGAGATGCCCGAGATCAGCCCGATGGCAAAGGTGAGGCGCAGGTTGGCCTCGACGAGAAGTGGTGCGGCAACGTTGGGCAGCAACTCAGAGAACAAAATGCGGGTTCGCGACTCGCCCAGGGCCTCGGCGGCACCGATGAAGTCACGCTCGACGACCGACACGGCGGCACCGCGCACCACGCGGGCAATACGGGGCACGGTGGAGAGCCCAACGGTCAAGATGATCAGGTAGGTCTTCGCCCCGAGCATCGACAGCACGACCAGCGCGGTGATGACCTGCGGTAGGGCGAGGATGATGTCCATCGTCCGCATCAGAAAGCCATCGAGCTTGCGACGGTTGTAGGCGGCGGCAAGACCGATGATCGTGCCGATAACGAGCGCCAGGATCGTCGAGAGGATGGCGGCGATCAGAATGGGGCGCCCGCCGTAGAGGAATCGGGTCCACACATCGTGACCGACCTTGGCCGAACCGAACGTCGAGGGCAGACGAGTCTTCGCCGCGGGCTGGAACGCTTTGGCGATGCCCTTTTGCTCGCCGTACGGCGCAACGTAGCGGCCGAAGATCGCCACGATGGTCAGGGCAAGCGCGATGATTGCGCCAGCCCGGGTGCGCCACAGCCGGAACGCAACCTTGAGGACGCCGGGTGGCTTGGCCACAGTGGCGACGGCTGAGGTTTCGGCGGTGGTGCTCACTGGAGCCTCGTGCGGAGTCGGGGAGTCACGAGGATGGTCGCGACGTCGGCGGCGATGTTGGTAACGACGTAGACGCCGGCCAGCACCATGGCGAGAAACTGAATCGTGGGAATGTCACGAGCTTTCACTGCGGTGCTCATTGCTCCGCCGATTCCGGGGAAGTTGAACACCGTTTCGACGATGATCACGCCGGCGGCGAAGTAGGCAACGTTCAAGGCAATGACCTGGAACACCGGACCGAGCGCATTCGGGAAGGCATGGCGACGCATGACCTGGCGCTCATGCAATCCCTTGAGACGAGCCATTTCCACATAGTCGCTCTGCAACACCTCGGCGAGTGAAGCCCGTGCCGTACGACTGATGTACGGAATTGCGCCGAGGGCGAGGGTGATCGTCGGCAGAATCGCACCCTTCGGGTCGGTCCATGGACCCTTGCCGATGTCGATGGCGCTGACTGCGGGGAGCACCTTCCACAGTCGTGTTGAAAAGACGATGACGAGGACCACGCCGAGCACGAACTCGGGCATTGATGCCAGCGCCAGCATCGAGTTCGACAGGATCGGAGCTTTTCGCCGGGCCATGTATGCCCCGAGCCACAATGAGATCGGTACCGACACCAGCGACGCGAGGGCCAGGAGGAACAACGAGTTGATGACTCGGTCTCCCATGCCGTCGAGAACGGGCAATTTGGAGCCGACCAACGACTTGCCGGGGTCACCGGTGACGATTCCCGTCAGCCAACTTGTGTACTGCTCGACCTTGGGCTTGTTCAGCCCGAGTTCTTCTCGTAACTTCGCCACGCTGGCGGGCGTTGCGTTGCGCCCGAGTTGGGTCTGCGCCGCATCACTCGGCAGTAACTGGGTTGCCCCGAAAATGATCAACGACACGATCAACAGTGTGAGCACACCGAAACCGAGTCGTCGCAGGATGAACTTCGTGACACCCCACCCGTTGGACATTCACAACCTTCCGATTCCATACGGCCCCGCTCCGAGCTCGAACGAGCTCGGAGCGGGTGAACCGCAGACTTACAACGTGATACCAGGGGCGATCAGCCCTCGGCGAACGACAGGTTCTTAAAGCCGCGACCGTAGTGGTCCATGTTGAGTGTGTTCGGACGAGCGACCATGCCCTGCAGACGCGAGTTGTAGCCGTCGAGACCGTTCTGGAAGAACGGAATGATCAGGCCACCCGTCTCGTAAAGCTCCTTTTGCATCTTGTCGGTGATGACCTTGCGCTTGGCATCGTCGGTCTCGGCAAGCGCGGCGTTGTAGTCAGCTTCGAAGGTCGAGCCGGCCGGTGGCCAGTGATCACCGGGGTACGGCGACGATGCGACGAGCGAACCGGCGGCCACCTGCGGGAGGAAGTTACGGGTACCCCAATAGTCGGTGGCGAACGTACGCTTGAGGTACTCGTCTCCCCAGTATTCCGAACCGGGGAGCACGACGGCGTTGACCGTGACACCTGCCTCTTTGGCCTGCTCGGCGAAGAGCTGAATCATTTCCGGGAGGCCAGCAGTGTCGTCAGGGGCGAACAAGTCGATGACCAGATCGCTCTTGCCGGCCTCGGCCAACAGGGCCTTTGCAGCCTCGATATCCTGCTGGCGCTGCGGCACCTCGTCTCCGATGTACGCCGCGTCGAGCGGGGCATACAGGTCGTTGGCGACCGAACCATAGCCTGCGAGCACCTGCTCGACCATCGCATCGCGATCGACGATCAGGCGCATGGCCTGGCGGACCTTCGGGTCAGTGAACGGCTCTTGATCGACGGCCATGACCATGGTCAACCAGCCACCACCAGCGGAGTTGAGTACGGCATAGCCGTCGGTGCCCTCGATCGTCTCGACCTGCGCGGCCGGGATGTCGGCGACAGCGTCGACCTGATCGGCGAGCAGCGCGTTGACAGCGGCGTCGGCGTCGGCGAAGTCGATGATGTGGACCTCATCAAACCACGGCTTGCCGGCGTCCCAGTAGTTCGGGTTCTTGACGTGGACGGACTTCTTGCCCACCTCGAACTCGGTCAGCATGTACGGACCGGTCCCGATCTGGTTTTTCACGTCACCGGAATAGCGCTCGTAGCCCTTGGGCACGATCGCGAACGTGTAGGCGCACAGCGCTTCCTTGAAGTTTGATACGGCCTGCTTGAGCTTGACGTTGACGGTCGAGTCGTCGACCTTGGAGAGGCCGGTCTTCTCGAGGATCGGGCGAAGTGCCGAGCCGCCGAACAGGGCGGCATCGGGGTCGAGCAGCCGCTCCATCGAGTAGATCACGTCATCCGCGGTGACCAGGTTGCCGTCGGAGAACTTGACGCCGTCCTTGAGCGTGATCGTGTAGTCGTCCGCCGCGTTGGCGGTGACGTCCTTGGCGATGCCGTGGGTGTACTCCGGCACGTATTCGGGGCTGAAGCTCATCAACGGCTCCCAACCCGTCTGCTGGCGCATGATGTCGGCCTTGGCCACGATGTGCTGGCCGTCGAGGATGTCGTTGGCCCCGCCGAGCGTGCCAACGCGCAGAATTTTGCCCCCACCTTCAGCCGGTGCTGCCGGCTCGGTGTCGGGGGCCGCCTCGGCCTCGGTCACGGGGGCCGCGCCGGCCTCGGTGACTGCGGTTGCGGGCTCCGCTGCGGGTGCGGTCGTCGCCTCGCCCGAAACCTCTTCGGCACCCCCGCTGCTGCTACCGCAGGCAGCCAGAGCGGCCGCGGCGACCGCGGCAGCACCGGTGCCGGCGAGCATGCGGCGGCGTGAGAAGGCGCCCTCGGGCACCATGAAAATCTTGACTCTGTCAGTCAATGTGGTCTCCCCTTCGTGATGGCGTCGAATCCCGTCGACACCGGTGAACGAACCATAGCCACTGAAGCCATACAGATCTTCGATCGATCATGTTTCGAGATGCGATCGATTCGGCGCGCGAGTCAGTGCGACACCAAGGTGGTGAGCGTTTCCGTGTGGCCATCGACGCCGAGTGCTTGCCCAGAGATGAATCGCGCCGCCGGTGATGCCAGAAAGGCGATCGCCTCGGCGATGTCGTTGGCATCGACGAACGACCCCATCGAGACCTGAGCCGTGTAGCCCGCCCGCACCTCGTCGGGCTCGACCCCACGGGCCGTAGCTTCGCGGGCGATCACGCCGTCCATGCGTGCTCCGCCGACTGAGCCGGGGCAGATGGCGTTGACGCGGATGCCCGCTGAGCCGAGTTCCATTGCCCAGGTTTTGGTCAGACCGATCACTGCCCATTTCGCCGCGGCGTAGGGGGAGCGCAACGGGTAGCCGAACAGGCCGGCGGACGACGAAATGTTGACGATCGACCCGGGGCGCTCACGGAGGAGCGGGACAGCTTGGCGCGTGCAGCGCATCATCGAGCCCAGATTGATCTGGACACACCGATCGAACTCTCCGGGGTCCATCTCGTCGATCGGCGCAGTTGGTCCGGCGACGCCGACGTTGTTGACGAGCAGATCCAATCCGCCGAGACGCGTTCGTATCTCGGCGAAGAGGGCATCGACCGACGCAGTGTCGGCAACGTCGGCGACGACATCGGGCTCGGTCGCCGGGTTTGCGTCGGCGACGATCACGCGGGCGCCGGCGGCTCGCAACCGTGTTGCGGTCGCCGCGCCGATCCCTGATCCGCCGCCAGTGACCAGGGCGCGCACGTTGGTGAGTTCATTCATCGGGTTTGCTCCATACCCGAATGCTGGCATGCGTCGGGGGTAGCCGCAGACGGCCTCGGACGCAATAGTGCCCGTTCGGCTACCGTTGGCTGATCGTTCGTTCAGCAAACCGGGCGGCGTCGCTCGGAACAGGAAGGGTTGACCCATGAACTGGGAAGTCTTCGTCACCTGCGCCGTCACCGGCTCCGGCGACACCGTCGGCAAGAGCCCGCACGTGCCCGTTACCCCCGAGGAAATTGCCAACTCGGCGATCGATGCCGCCCGCGCCGGCGCGGCGGTCGTGCACATCCATGTGCGCGATCCAGAGACCGGCAAGGGTTCGCGTGACACCGGTATGTATGCCGAGGTCTGCGAGCGGGTCCGTGACTGCGACGTCGACGTGGTGCTCAACCTGACCGCTGGGATGGGTGGCGACATGGTCCTCGGCGGGGCCGAGGCCGTGTTGCCGTTGGCCGACGACGGCACCGACATGGTTGGGGCCACGGAACGGCTCGATCACGTCCGCACGATTCGCCCGGAGATTTGCACCCTTGACTGCGGCTCGATGAACTTCGCCTCGGGTGGCGACTACATCATGATCAACTCAACCAGCGTGCTGCGGTCGATGGCTCGCCAGGTTCAGGAACTCGGCGTTCGCCCCGAGTTGGAGGTGTTCGACACCGGGCACCTGGCGTTCGTCCACGAGATGATCCGCGATGATCTGCTCGACGACCCGGTGATGATCCAACTGTGCATGGGTATCGCGTACGGAGCGCCCGACGACCCGAACACCTTCATGGCGATGGTCAACAACCTGCCCCGCGACTCGGTGTTCTCGGCGTTCTCGATCGGCCGCATGCAGATCCCGTTCGTGGCGATGGCTGCCCTCGCGGGAGGCAATGTACGTGTCGGCCTGGAAGACAACCTTTATCTTGGGCCGGGCCACAAGGCGACGAACGCCGAGCTGGTCACCCGGGCCGCTGAGTTGTTGACGGCGATGAATGTGAAGCTGATGAGTCCGGCCGCGGTGCGCGACAAGCTCAAGCTGGTGAAGAACTGATGCCTGGTCGGATGAGGGTCGGTCTGCTCGGTGGAGGAGTGATCGGGGCTGGATGGGCCGCTCGTTTCCTGCTCAACGGCCATGACGTGGTCATGTACGACCCCGACCCCGAGGCGTCGCGCAAGGTTGGTGAGGTGCTGGCGAACGCAACCCGGGCGACCACCAAGCTGGTGATGACGCCGTTGCCGCCGCTCGGCACGTTGACGTTCGTGGCGACGCCTGAGGAGGCGGCCACCGGCGTCGAGTTCGTGCAGGAATCGGCCCCGGAGCGGATGGAGTTGAAGCAGGAGCTACTCGCCCGGGCATCGCGGGTTGCCGGCCCCGACGTGGTGTTCGGGTCGTCAACGTCGGGCCTGCTGCCGACCGAGATGCAGCGCGACATGACGCACCCGTCGCGCCTGGTCGTCGGCCATCCGTTCAACCCGGTGTATCTGTTGCCCCTCGTCGAGGTGGTCGGCGGGGCGCAGACGTCGCAGGCCGCGAAGGATCGCGCTGCGTCGGTCTATGCGTCGATCGGGATGAAGCCCCTCCACTTGCACAAGGAGGTCGACGGGTTTGTCGCCGATCGCCTGCTCGAAGCGCTGTGGCGTGAGGCGCTGGGCATGGTCGCCGACGGGGTGGCGACCGCCTCGGAGATCGACGATGCGATTCGTTACGGCGCGGGCCTGCGCTGGAGCTTCATGGGGACGTTCCTCGTCTACCGGATTGCCGGCGGAGAGGCCGGGATGCACCACTTCATGGCCCAGTTCGGTCCGTCGTTGCAGTGGCCGTGGAGCAAGTTGACCGACGTTCCCGAATTGACCGAGGAGCTGCTCGATCGCCTCGTTTCGCAGTCCGACGACCAGGCTGCCGGTCAATCGATACGCGAACTGGAAGTGCTGCGCGACGACTGTCTCGTGGCAGTGATGCAGGGGCTTCGTTCGGTCAACAACGGCGCTGGTTATGGCGCAGGGTCCGTCATTGCCGAGTACGACCGATCGCTGATGGCCGCCGGGGCTGCAGCCGTGGGTGGTCTGCTCGTCGACCCGGCGAACCCGGGCCCGATGCGGCTCGTGGATCGGGAGATTCCGACCGACTGGATCGACTACAACGGCCACGTCAATGACAGCCGCTACTTCCAGCTATCAAGCCAAGCCACCGACGGGTTCCTCGCCGCGATCGGCCTCGACGCCGATTACTTGGCGACCGGGAACACATACATGACCGTGGAAAGTCATGTCTGTTACGTCGATCAGGCCCACGCCGGCGACCGGGTATACGTGGACCTGCAGCTGCTGTCGCACGACGAGAAGCGGCTGAACCTGTTCACCTGGATTCGTCGTTCGGGCACCGGAGACCTGATCGCCACGGTCGAATACATGCTGCTCCACGCCTCGACCGCCGAGAGCCGCACATTGCCGGCCGCCCCCCAAGTCCTCGCCGCGCTCGACACGGTCGCGGCCGTCCACTCGTCGCTCCCTGCCCCCGTTCGCGCTGCCCGGCGGATCGGCGATAAACCCGTCAAGGGGGACTGAGCCGGCCGGCGGGGCCAGCGTCGCTGGCTCCGCTAGATATCGAGATGTAACCGGACGCTGACCAAGTCGCCGACCTCGAGGCGCTCGGCCTTGCGGACCACGTTCTTGATCGGCACGAGGTAGAACTCGCCCTTCGGGAACAGCGACGTACGGAAGTCGGTCTGTCCGATTCGTGCCTTGACCGGAATCACGCCCCAGCCGTATGTGACCGCAGTCGACACGGCCTTGATCGCCGCGCTGGGCTCCTCGGGAACGTGAACGAAGTGGAATGGCGACGGTCCACGCCAGTGGATCATCTCGCCGCTGAAGTCGAGGATCACACAGTGAGCCTAGGTCAGACCTCTCGCGACAGAAATCCTGCCCAGATTCACTCATGGACCCGGAAACGCCCGGTCGAGCAGCGTTGGTGCCGGTTCTGGGCAGGATTTGTTTCACCGAGCACGCGGCGGCGAAGGGCCCGGGGGTATCGCTCCTCCCACTCGGCTTGGTCGACGAACTCGAGATCGTCGGCAAGTTCGACGAGCGATGACGGCCACGTCCCCGCGATCGATGCGTACGCCCCTGGCTCGAGTTCCCACGAGACGTGCGAGCCGCCGTCGAGCAACGATCCGCTTGAGGCGGGCCTGCTGCCGACGGTTGCTGAGGACATGCTTGCGGCCCATCCGGGTTGGGCCAACGGGTTCGACCTGCTGGTTCGGACCACGACCTGATCGGCGGGACCAAGTCCGAGTTCACCACGGGCATGTCGCCATCTTGCGGGTGGGGGTGAGTGGAACGACCAACTCGAAGCCGGCTGGCAGCGCGCCCAGAGTTGCCGTGTACTTTAACCACCCACCCAACGATGGTTCGTCGGTCGTGATGATCGCTTCAATCCCGCCTTCGGACAGGAACCCCATCGGGTCTCGTCCGGTGAATTCGATGACGGGATCGCCGTCGAGAATCACGGTCGCAACCCGCGCCGACCGGTTGACCAACACGCCGGTCCGAGCACCGATCTCGATCAGCGTGGAGTCCACCGGCGCGGGGCCGAACCGCGAGCGCATCACCCGAATCGACACCAAGTCGACCAGTGCCTCATTGCTGCGGCGACCAACGAGGCCTTCGACACCGACGGAGTTCGCCATGTCGCCACGAAGGTATTTGCTCGTCGTAGAACCTCCCACCGCCTCGTACACGGGGAAGAGTCGGACGGTATCGATCACTGGTTGATCATCAACGGATGGGTCGCGCCGCACCCCAGCGGTCGTCGCGACTGTTGCCAATGTGTCGGGCGCTCGCAGCAGCGCGGTGGTCTCGACGGCCGGGGTTTCGTTGGCCGGGGCCTGGTCTTCTGCGGAGTTGCCCGAACGAACTGCGACGGCGATCCAGCCCACAACGCCCGCAGAAAGACAGACCATCGCGGTGCCCAACAGTGCCCATCGGCGCGGGGTGTGGGGCGCGGCACGTGAAGCTGGAACGACGGCGCGACGAAGGTCGGGGTCGATCGGCGTTGCGCCGTCGATGCCGGCGAACAAGCTGGTCAAGCGGTCTTCGAGGTTGTTCACGAGAGGTCCTTTCGCAGACGGCGCAGGCCGCGCCGCAACCACGGTCCGACCGAGCCGGACCGACAGTTCAACGCAGCGGCGATCTCCGCCTCGGTGAACTGGTAGTGGAACCGCAGCACGATCACCGCCCGCTGATTGAACGGCAGCGCCTGGACCGCGTCGAACAGGTCGTGTTCGGGAGCGGTCGCATCCGGCAGGAAGAGTGGCAATCGGGCGGCCCGCCGCCGGGTGGTTCGGGCGTGGTCTCGGCAGCGGTTGTATACCGCCCGATTCAAGTACGGGCCGTCTCGGTGAGCGAGTTCCACCGTCGGTAGATCTCGACGAAGGCGTCGTGAACGAGGTCGTGCGCCAGATCGGGATCGCCGGTCAAGATCGTCGCCCGCCGTACCTGGCCCGGCATCTCGGCTTCGTAGAACGCAGAGAAGCTCGGAGACGGCAGCTCGCGGTCCGTCATCCAGCCTCCTGAGGCACGCGGTCGGGTCGACATCACACCCTTCCACGTCCAACTGGCCCAGATTCATACAGGCTTCCCTGCGGAGGGATTCGCCGCGACGAGTTGTGGCCGTCGACCTGATGCGTGCGCCGGTCGAGTTGACATCATCATGTCAGATGAGATGTCGAGAACATGGTACCCTTGGAATGTGATCGCCACCCCGAGTCGTGTGTACACCACCTCTGACCTTCGGCGCGCCGAGGTGCTCGACGAGGCATTTGTCCGGCCGGTGCAGGTTCGTGATGGCAAGACCGGTGGGTTGATGCTGATGGTGCCCCAAGAGTTGGTCAATCGAAGCAACGAGGTCGGCCGGTACACGCAACTCTTCGCCCGGGTTGTCGTTGAATGCCAACGACCAGACCCGTCCTCGGTTGCGTTGGACGAGGCTGCATACATTGTCGATTGGACGCCTGACCAGCGTCAACAGTTCGTGCGGGAGTTCGCCGAGGCCCTCTCGGCGAGTATCACCGAACAATCTCCCGAACCGGTCGAGGCGTACATCGCCTATATGGCTCACTCCCGAGATGTCGTGGCGCCCCAGTTTCACGCCTCGTTTCTCGATGGCGAGCACGAGCGGCTTGCGGCTCGTCTCCCTGCGGCGTGAGGCTGGTCCGCCTCCGGGCGAACACCATTCGACGCCTTCGGGAGATCGAGCGAACTCCGAACGCCGAGCCATGGACTGCCGAGGTCGAGTCGTTCGTCCTCGACGGTCGGGCGGCGTCACACCGTCTGGAGCCGCTGAGCGCAGTGTTAGTCGCCGACGACTCCGGGCGTGTCGTCGGCGCCGCAGTCCATCACCCGTCGGCGATGTATCCAGGGGCCCAGTACATCAGCGCGATGCTGCTCGATCATCGCGTGCGGGGGCGCGGTCTCGGTCGGCAGTTCCTCGACGCAGTAATCGCCGACGCCCGCTCCACCTCGGGCCGACCCTACGTGCTGTGGACAGTTCATCCCGAGAATCACCCGATGATTGCGATCTCTCGTCGCACAGTCGCCACCGGCGTCGAGTTCGGTACCGAACGAACCACCGGCTACCTCATCTTCGTCGATCCGTAGTCAGAGGTACCGCATGGAGCCCAGGTGGGTGCTGTGGGACGGTTGGATCGCCGCCTACGCGCGGCCGTGGAGCAGGTCGATCAGGTGGCCGAGGACTCGGTCGCCGTCGGCCCGTAGGCCGTTGTGGGCGAATTCGTTGGTGATCCACGGCCGCAGACCGCGAATGGCCGCCGCGGTTTCCTCGGCGAAGGTGCGCTCGACGTAGAGGTCGTCGACGTAGATCGACGCGGCGACCGGGACCTCGTTGGCTTGGAGTTGCGAAGGGTCGAACATCCGGGACCATTGATGCTCGGCCAAGATCGCCGCCGCTTCGGCGTGGGAGCGCAGCGCGGCGTAGTCCTCGAACATCCAGGGGAAGATGTGCTCGGCGGTGAACAAATTGGAGTCGCGGACCTCGTCGGGGAGCAGCCGGTCGGCCGACCAGCGGGTCGCCACGCCATCGGCGTATGACGACTCGTGGAGCGTGGCGTAGATCGGATTGCGGGTGAACCTCACGGCCTGCTCGACATCGTGAAGGAACGCCCGTGACCCGAATGGCAGTTCGACCACGTGATGGAGCAGCTCGAACCCGGCACTGTCGCCAAGCCACAGACCGAGCTGCTTGAACCGGCAGCCGGTCAGCACGTCGCCGCAAGGCAACACGACCTCCTCGTTGGCGAGTCGACGATGGATGTCGTGTACCCGGGCCCGGTCGTCGGGGTAGCGAGCGAAGTACCGACGGTTCTGCTCGATGAGGCGCACGTAGGTCGCCGCGTAGATGTCGTCGACCGAGCGTCCGATCGGGGCGAGTCCGCCGGTGATGAACACCTCGCGTAGGCCCTCGGGGGCGAACGACAGGTAGGTCATCGACGTGAAACCGCCAAAGCTTTGGCCGAGTACGCTCCACCGCTCGACGCCCAGTTCCTGACGAATCCATTCGGCGTCGCGCACGATCGAGTCGGCTCGGAAGTGGGTCAGATATTGGGCCTGAGCTGCAGGGTTGTCGCCGGGAATCTCGCCGACCGGGGTCGAGCGGCCGGTACCGCGCTGGTCGAGCAGGAGCACCCGGTAGTCCCGCAATGCACGGGCGATCCACCCCGTTGGCGGGCTGGTCGGCCGCGCCGCCTCGAACCCCGGGCCGCCCTGCAGGAAGACGAGATAGGGCTTGTCGAGTCCGTCGGGGTCGGCGACCTCTCGGGTGAAGACCGTGATGGCCTCGCCGTCAGGTCGGCTGTGATCGAGGGGAACGACATGCTCTCGTTCGGTGAATACCGCTCCGGGAACGTGGATGGTCGTGGTCATCCTCGGACAGTAACAACGGCTATCCGAAGCCGTCGGTGAGCCGCAGACGAAAGCGTCGGGCCAAGGCAGAATACGTCGACGGGGCAATCGTCGCGGCGGCAACGAGATCGTCGGCCTCATTGGCCCGACCGGATCGTGATCGACTGGCGCGATCCACCGACGGTGGCTGGCTGGCCGTTAGCCTGACGGTCCGCCTTTCAGCGTCAGTGTCGACTCCGGGGAGCTTGAATTTTTCATGCGATATGCAGGTATTTCAGACCGTTTGGCGGGGTTGGGTTCCGACAAATGGGCCGTCCATCATGAAGGCCGTCGGCGAGCCGATGCGGGCGAAGACCTGATCTTCCTGTCGATCGGCGAGCCCGACCTGCCCCCTCCGGCCGCGGTGGTCGACTCGGCGGTTGACGCCATCCGCGCCGGTCGCACGAAGTATTCCGTCGGTCAGGGGGAGCCCGGCGTGTTGCGGGCGATCGCTGCGCACTACACCCGCCGCTCGGGCATTGAGACGTCGCCCGACCAAATCGTGTACACCGCCGGCACGCAACACGCGCTGTATGGCGTGATCACCACCCTGGTCGAGCACGGCGATGAGGTCTTGATCGCCGATCCGTACTACGCCACGTATGAAGGCGTTGTTGCGTCGACCGGGGCGACGTTCGTGCCGATCCCAACGCGGCCCGAAGACCGGTTCCACCTGACCGCCCCAGCCCTGGAGGCGGCGATCACCGACCGCAGCCGAGTGCTGCTGCTCAACTCTCCGGGCAACCCGACCGGAGCCGTGCTGTCGGAAGCCGAGATCGACGCGATCGGCGAAGTCTGCGAGCGCTACGACCTGTGGATGGTCTGCGACGAGGTCTACGCGACGATGACCTACGACGTGCCGTTCGCGTCGCCGTTCGATCGGCCGCACCTGCGGCATCGATCGGTGTCGTTGTCGTCGATCTCGAAGTCGCACGCTCTGCCCGGCTTCCGAGCGGGTTGGGCGGCATGTCCGCCAGAGTTGGCGCAGCGCCTGACGTTGCTTGGCGAGACGATGATGTTCGGCTCGCAACCGTTCCTGTCCGACGCCACCGCCGTTGCACTGAACACCCGGCACCCCGAAGTGTCGGACCAGGCGGCAACCTTCCGGGCTCGCGCCGAGGCTCTGGTCGCCACCTTCCACGGTTCGGTTGGGGCGTCGGTGCGGATGCCCGAGGGTGGCATGTTCGTGCTGGCCGACATCCGCGCTACCGGGTTGAGCGGAGCAGCGTTTGCCCGCCGACTGCTCGATGAATTCGGGGTCGTGGTGATGCCCGGCGAGAGCTTCGGAGCGCGCGGTGCGGGACATATTCGCATCGCGCTGACCGTCGACGCCGACGTGATGATCGAGGCGGCTCTCCGGATCGTCGCCCTCGCCGATTCCCTGGTGGCTGTCGACTCGCCGGTGTCTGCTGACGCTCTGGTGCGTGCCGACGCTCTGGTGTCCGCCGACGTGGCGGTCTGACGGTGAACGTTGGCGAGGCAACGATCGATTTGCTCACTCAGTACGGCGTCGACACGGTCTTCGGTGTTCCGGGAGTCCACAATATCGAGTTGTACCGCGGCCTGGCCCGCTCGGGCGTGCGCGCCGTGTCGCCCCGTCACGAGCAAGGGGCCGGTTTCATGGCCGACGGCTGGAGCCGGGTCACTGGGCGACCCGGCGTGTGCGTGGTCATCTCCGGGCCGGGCTTCACCAATGTCCTCACCCCGATTGGCCAGGCGTTTCACGACTCCAAGCCATTGCTCGTGCTGTCGTCGACCACCCCGACGGGAGACCTCGGTCGCGGCCACGGACCGCTCCATGATCTTCCCGACCAGGCTCTCATCGCCCGCTCGATCACGGCGTTCAGCGAGACCGTCTACGACGGTGCAGAACTCCCGGAGCTCATCGCCGCGGCCTGGGCGCAGTTCACCGCCCTCCGCCCACGCCCGGTCCATTTGACCTTCCCGACCGATGTGCTGGAGATGCCCAGCGCGACGTTGATGAAGCTCGATGGTGTCTCGGCCCGCCCGGTTCCCAATGCCGTGCTCGTCACCGATGCCGCCGAGTTGCTGCGGGCGGCCCGGCACCCGATGATCATCGCCGGCGGCGGTGCGGTCGACGCCGGGCCCGAGCTACGCCGGCTCGCGGAGCGGTTGGCCGCGCCGGTCGTGCTCTCGGGCAATGCCAAGGGCGTCCTACCGAGCAGCCACCCGTTGTGCGTCTCCAACACGTTGGCCTTCGCCCCCGTGCAGCGGGCGTTGGCCGCCGCCGATGTGGTCGTGGTAATCGGCAGCGAAGTGTCCGACGCCGACATCTACAACGGGGGCATCCCGCTGACCTTGGGTGGCTCGATCATCCGCATCGATATCGACGATGCCCAACTCGATCGGCGGATGACTCCAACCGTCGCGATCGTTGCCGATGCGGCCGCGGCAATGACGGCGCTGGTCGAAGCGCTCGATGACGGTGCCAGCCTGGAGTCGCACCGCGTCGATGCCGAGGAGCAGGCCTCTTCGCTGCGGGCCGACGTTCGACGCAGCTGCGACGCTGCGATGACCCCGTGGCTCGACGCGATCGAGGCGGCGCTACCCGACGACCGCATCGTGGCCCTCGATTCCACGCAGTTGGCGTACGCCGCTCACTCGTACCTGTCGTGCGAGCACCCCCGTTCATGGCTTGCTCCATTCGGGTTCGGCACCCTCGGTTGCGCGGTCCCGATGGCGATCGGGGCGAAGATCGCCGCCCCCGATCGGCCGGTGTTTGCCCTGGTCGGAGACGGTGGATGGCTGTTCACGATGCCCGAGATGGCGACGGCCATCGACGAGCAGCTCGACCTGGTCGTAGTGCTGTGGGACAACCGGGGCTACGGCGAGATCAAGGCTTCGTTCGACCGTGTTTCGGCCCCCCGGCTCGGCGTCGATGTCAGCTCCGCCAATCCTGAGATGATCGCCCGCGGCCTCGGTTGGCAGGCCCGCACGGTCGACGAGCCCCGCTCCCTCGAACACGCCATCGTCGAGGCGTTCGCGGCCGGCGGACCCCAGTTCATTCGGGTCATCGCCCCGCCGGTCCGATGACGGACACCTCGCCTCGGGCCGCGCTGGGCCGGGCGAACGGTCTGTTTGGCTCGATGACGATTGTCATGTGCGGGCAGGGCCTACTCGGCACCGCCCTCGGCCTACGCGCCGAGCATGCGGCGTTCGCCACAGGGACCACAAGCGTGGTGATGGCGATGTACTACGTCGGGTTCGTGCTCGGGGCCCGGGTGACCGGCTGGATGATTCCCCGGGCCGGGCATCGATCAACGTTCGTGCTGCTCACCGCACTGAATGCCGTAGCGCCGATGGTCCATGGCCTGTGGGTGCACCCCGCACCGTGGGCCGTGGGGCGAATGCTGACGGGGATTGCGATGGCAGGAACCTACGTCGTGGCCGAGTCGTGGCTGAACGAGTTGGCAACCAATGAGGTTCGAGGACGAACACTCGCCGTCTACATGGTCGTCTCGACGGCCGGGATGACGATCGGACAGCTTCTGTTGAACATTGCGTCGCCCGACAATCTCGGCGCGTTCATCACCTCAACCGTGCTGTTCGCGTTGGGTGTCACCCCGCTGCTCGCCCAACCACTCGATCAACCGGGGCTCGACGACCACGACTCGATGTCGATTGTCGAACTGCTGCACCTGGTGCCATCGGGTGTGATCGCCAGTGCGCTGGCCGGGCTGTTGTGGGGCGGCCTGTCGAGCATGGCCGCCGTCTACGCGTCTCGAATCGGTTTCGACAATCGCGGTGCTTCGTTTTTCGTCGCGGCCGGCACCGTTGGCACCGTCGTCCTGTCGTGGCCGATCAATGCCTGGTCCGACCGCCAGCCCCGCCGTCAGGTCATCTTTCGGGTGGCCGTTCTCTGCGTGCTCCTCGGAGGAGCGCTGATGACGATCGCGCCCCGAAGCCTGGTCGTGTACCCGATCTACCTGGTCTTTACCGGCCTGACCACGGCGATGTACTCACTGTCGAGCGTCTACACCAACGACTGGCTCGCCCCCGACCAACGCGTCGCAGCCACATCTGCACTGGTCGTCGTCGTCGGAATCGGCTCGATCCTCGGGCCGCTCCTGATCGGCGGAGCGATGTCGGCCATCGGCCCCCGTGGCTTCTTCGCCATGATGGTCGCCGCCCACCTGGTTCTCGCCATCTACATCCGTCACCGAATCGCCGTCGCCCCCGACCCAGTCGCGGTCTGACCTGCTGACCAGACGATGGCTGAGATGGCTTCGGGATGCTCTAATCGGTGTCCGGGCGCATCAAAGACTCGGCACCGAGCCAGAGAACTTTGACGCCGATGACCTCGTACGTTCGCCGGGCTCGGCCATCGAGGCTGTACAGGGCCAGATCAGCGAGCCGGGCTGATTCAGCAACCATCGCGTCGTAAGTCGCCCCGCCTGCAATCCCGTGAGATGCGAGCCGGCCGAGCATGTCGTCGATCGCTGACGGCGGCACTGGGATCGGCTCATTTGGGAAGAGCCGTCGCAGCGCGGTGAGCACCAGCGTGGCATCGAGTCGGCGAGGAGCAGGCAGCCGAGTGAGTACCGAATAGCTTTCGATGATGACGTGGGCGATAGCCGCGGGCTTGGCATAGAGAACGGCTTTCGCGGCCTCGTGGTCGGGATGCCATGTCGACAGACCAGCGACTACGACGGACGTATCGACGGCAAGAGCAGTCATCGTCTCACTGACTCAAGAACTGCCCGTACGTCATCGGCGGTCAGGACAGGGGTTGGCTCCCGCGGCACGATGAGCAGAAGTCCGTCCGATTCGACGAGTTCGGCCTGGAACGGTCGAGGTTCGATCTCCAGCCGACCGTCGCGAACCTGAGCTTCGAGTTGCTGCCCGGGCCCGACGGCCAACTCATCGCGCAGAGCCTTCGGCACGACTAATCGGCCGGACTTATCGATGGTAACTAAATGCCGTACTCCCATGGCACAAATCTACCATGTCGGTCAG
This sequence comes from Actinomycetes bacterium, assembly GCA_031398525.1. Taxonomy (GTDB): domain Bacteria; phylum Actinomycetota; class Acidimicrobiia; order Acidimicrobiales; family Ilumatobacteraceae; genus JANMJD01. The sequence continues at coordinate 18,158 of JANNNL010000402.1, forward strand.
CAGTTGCGATCACCCCGAGCCGAGGGGCTGGTCCATCTTCTCGCCGACCAGATCAGCCGGCTGTCGGGTCAGGTACTCGATTCGCTCTACGTCCCGGCCGACAAGCGGGATGATCCGCCGACTCGTCGACCTCGCCACGATCTACACCACTGCCGACACCGAGTTGCCGACGGTCGTGCCGGCCAGCGGAACTCAAGGTGCTTCGAGGTGCTTGGCGAACCAGTGCATCGCGTACTGGTTGGCGTTGTAGCGCTCGATGGCGTGATAGCCGGCCCGTTCGTACATCGTGATCGCCTCGGTGAGCACGCCATTCGTGTCGAGTACCACTCGCTGGTAGCCGAGTCGGGCGACCTGGGCTTCCAGGCAGGCGAGCATCGCCAAGCCGAGTCCGATGCCGCGGGCGTCGGGATGGACCCACATACGTTTGATCTCGCCCGTCGACTCATCGACCTGTTGCACGCCGCCGCAGGCGACCGGTACGCCGTCTCGGTGGGCGACGACGAACGCCCCCGTTGGTGCGCCCATCAACGCGGCGCCTGTCGTCGACGCATCGCCGGGCTCGAACCCGCCCACAAACCGCCGATCGAGTTCGTCGAAGTATTGCGTCATTGCCCACTGCGCCGTTGCGGCGTGCGGGTCGACGACTTCGAATGTTACGTCGCTTGGCCCAGTGGCCGCTGCTGGTCGAAGGGCCCGGCTGTCGAAGCCGGAACCGAGCAGACGAGCGGCCTCTGCCAGCCAGGTTGATTCGACCTTGCTTGCGCTGACGCCCGTAGCCCGGATAGCCAGCAACGGGGCCAGTCCATCGAGGAGCCCGGCTAAGACGAAGGTGATCTGGGCGGCGTCGCCAGGCGAGAACTCGCGGTTCACCTGGCCGGACGTGATCACATGACGCAGCGCCGCCCGCCATCGGCGGTCCATCCGGTCGCGCTGGGCGGCGGCTCGCTGGTCGCGCAGCGCGAGCACGCACAACTCCATCCACAGGCCCCAGTCGTACTCGTAGAGCATCGCCTCGACCAACAGCCGCAAGCGTGCCGACGCCGTTGGCAGGTGGTCAATGCGAGCGGTGAACCGGTCGTGAAACTCCTGCTCGCGCAACGTGAGCGCTTCGGCAAGTAGCCCGTCTTTGCCGTCGAACCAGTAGAGAATCGCCGCCGGACTGACACCTGCTGCGCTGGCGATGTCGGTGACCCGGGCGTTTGCGTACCCTCGCTGCGAGATCACTTCGGCGGCGGCCGCGACAATCTGCACCTTGCGAACATGGTCGAGACGAGGGCGGGGCATTCGTGCTCCTGCTGGCTGGTCAGGCGGCTTCCTCGATCAGGAGGTCAATCCTGAACGCGCGTTGAGGATACGTCGGCGGCGATCAGGGTTGGACGCATCTCGAGGCGTCGCATTCCTGGTGGTCGGAGCGGGTGGGCGAGCCCGGCCCAGGGGACGACGCGTCGGGGTGATGGTGATCTATGCCGACGGAATGGCCCGATTCGAGTCGATGAGCGGGTTGCTGACCGTGCTCGGAGCCTGGAAATCCATCGGAAGTGAATCCTGAATGTATGTTTAGGTTATGTCGTCTACCGTCGTCGTCATCGGTACCAGCGCACGGGCAGTGGGTTGGGCGACCCGGTTTCTGGCTGCTGGGATGCACGTCGGGGTCGACGACGAGACCGTGATCGCCGCGGTCACGGAGCGCTGGCCGCAGGCACAGCGGCTCGGTCTGTTCCCCAGTGCGTCACTCGACCGGCTGAGCCTGTGGGAACACCTCTGCGAGCAACGGGAGATCGACTTGGCCCAGGTCGTCGATGGTGAGCTCCCGATCGTGGTGTGGCCAAATCTCACCGCCACTGAAGCCACGGCCCGGGCGTGCGAACCGATCCATCTATTGCCGGTCGTGGAAATCGATGGTGAGCAGGCCGCCGAGCTCAGCGCGTTCTACACGTCGATCGGTATGGCCCCCCGGCCGGAGGGCACCGACGCAGCCGAGCTCGCCCGGCTCGGCGCTGGCATTGCGGACCTGTGTGGCGGTGACCCTGATGCGATCATCGCCGTGATGCGTGCGCTGCGCCCGTCGGGGATTGGCGCGGGCGCGGCGATGGCTGCGCACGAAACAGCGAGGTTCGCGGCCGGAGCGACCAAATCGTGGGAGTGGGGGGTGGTACCCGCGGCCCCGCTGGCGCTGTATGCCACCCCGGTCGAGCCGGATTGGGTCGACTACAACGGCCACATGACCGAGGCCGCCTATCTCACCGCCGCGGGGTGGGCGAGTGATGCGCTGTTCCGCTACATCGGCGACGACGAGACGTACCGGGCTGCCGGGCACAGCTTCTACACGGTCGAAACGCATGTCCACTATCTGCTTGAGGTCGACGTGCACGAGCCGATTCGGTTCACCACCCAGATTCTCGGCGTCGATGCCAAGCGAGTCCATCTGATCCACGAGATGTATCACGGCATCTCTGGAGCGCGGCTATGCACGGCCGAGCAGATGCTGGTTCACGTCGACATGAATGCCGGTCGCTCGGCACCGATTCAACCGGCCGTCAAGGCCGCGCTCGATGCCATCGCCGCAGCTCACGCCCCACTTTCTATTCCCCCGCAGGTCGGCAGCGTGATGCAGCTGCCCGCCCCCCGACCATAGGAGACTCATGGATTTCGGCTTCACCGACGAGCAATTGATGATCGCCGACACGTGTCGGGCGTTCACCGAGCGCGAGCTGTTCCCTTACGAGGCGGAGGTAGAGCGCACCGGCGGGGTACGGCCCGACCTGGTGCAACAGATCAAGGACCGCTCGATTGCCGCGGGGATTTACGCCGCCAACATGCCCGAGAAATTCGGCGGAGCAGGGCTCGATTCGGTCGGCAACTGCATCGTCGATCGGGAGCTCGGTGCGGCCAACTATGCGCTGCAGTACATCGTCGCCCGCCCCTCAAACGTGCTGCAGGCCTGCACCGGCGACCAGATCGAGGAGTACCTGTTGCCGACAGTCCGCGGTGAGCGCGTCGACTGTCTGGCGATGAGTGAGCCCGACGCGGGCAGCGACGTGCGCGGGATGAAGTGTCGGGCGGTGCGTGACGGCGACGACTACGTCATCAACGGCACGAAGCACTTCATCAGCCACGCCGACCTCGCCGACTACGTGATCCTGTTCGCTGCGACCGGCGAGGAACAGACATCGCACGGCATCAAGAAGCGCATCTCGTCGTTCCTTGTCGACTTCGACACGCCCGGGTGTTCGGTCGCCGACGGCTATCGCAGCGTCTCGAACCGGGGCTACCACAACCTGATCATCAACTTCGACGACTGTCGGGTGCCAGCCTCGAAGCTGCTTGGTGAGGAGCACCGGGGGTTCGACGTGGCCAACGAATGGCTCGGCTCGACGCGTTTGCAGGTCGCCGCAGTCTGCCTCGGACGGGCCGAGCGCGCGTTGAAACTGGCCACTTCGTATGCTGCGTCGCGCCAGCAGTTCGGCCAGCAGATCGGCAAGTTCCAGGGAGTGTCGTTCAAGCTGGCCGACATGCAGACGCAGTTCGACGCCGCCTCGTTGCTGACCTTCCGGGCCGCGTGGAACGATGCGAACGGCCGCCAGAGCGATTCGGAAATGGCGATGGCCAAGGTGTTCTCGTCGGAAATGTGCCAGATGGTCACCGACGAGGCCATCCAGATCTTCGGCGGGATGGGCTTGATGGACGAGCTGCCGTTGGAGCGGATGTGGCGCGATACCCGAGTCGATCGCATCTGGGACGGCACCTCGGAAATCCAGCGCCACATCATCTCCCGGGCGATGCTGCGCGCCCACGGCGGCTGAGCCGTGCGGGGATTGCTCTCCCGACTGCTTGCCCCGCGCTC
>JANNNL010000218.1:0-14421 GCA_031398525.1 Actinomycetes bacterium
GTTGGCGATCATGGTGGAACCGTCAGCGAGGCGAGCAAGTACCCGCACGTCAGCTCCTAGATATTGGACATCGACGACCGTGGCGGCGCGGGTCTCTTCGCCGGGGATCGTCGATCCGGCTGGGAGCACCCGCACCCGTTCGGGGCGCACACTCCCCCCGTCGGCGAGCACATTGGACGTGCCGACGAAGGTGGCGACGAATGCAGTTGCCGGTCGCTCGTAGATCTCGCGGGGTGTTCCGACCTGCTCGATGCGGCCATGGTTGAAAACTGCGACGCGGTCGCTCATTGACAACGCCTCGCCCTGGTCGTGGGTGACGAAGACGAAGGTGATGCCGACGTCGCGTTGGATGAGCTTGAGCTCGACCTGCATTTCCTCGCGCAACTTGAGATCGAGCGCGCCAAGTGGTTCGTCGAGCAGGAGGACTTTGGGGCGGTTGACCAGGGCGCGGGCGAGGGCGACTCGCTGGCGCTGGCCGCCCGAAAGCTGCGTGGGCTTTCGACGGCCGTAGTCGCCGAGGCGCACCGTCGTCAGCATTTCGGCAGCGCGGGCCTGACGCTCGGCCTTGCCGACGCCTTTGACCTTCAGGCCGTACTCGACGTTCTGCTGCACGGTCATGTGGGGAAACAGGGCATAGTCCTGGAAGACCGTGTTGACGTCGCGGTCGTACGGGGCGAGGGCGGCGACGTCGCGACCGTGAAGCATGATCGCCCCGGCGTTGGGCTGCTCGAAACCGGCGATCAGTCGCAATACGGTCGTCTTACCCGACCCCGACGGGCCAAGCATCGAGAAGAACTCGCCGTCGGCGATCGTCAGGTCTACGTCGTTGACCGCCACCACATCGCCGAACGCCTTGCGCAGCCCGACCAGTTCGATAGCGGGTGCGGATTCGGACACTCGACGGCTCTCCTGGCTACGGAATCAGTCGACATCGACTGGTCCGACAACGATAGACGCGTTCGCCCGGTCGTCGGTGCGTTGGACCACCTGCACCCGTCCCCGTGGGCCGAGTACAGCCTCCACTAGCGTCGGAGCAGTGCTTCCGCCCGGCTTGCGTCCGCTCAAACGCCGTGCTTACGCCATCTTCTGGACGGGCGGCATGGTGTCGGATCTCGGCACCTGGATTTAGCTGGCCACCGTCGGAACGCTGGTCACCACCGATACAGGAACGGCGGCGGCGGCCGGCTTGGTCGCCGCGGCGACGTTTGGCGCCCACGGAGTCGGAGCCCCGGTCGTCGGTGCGTTGGACCACCCGTCGGCCCATTGGTCGCCGCGCTGCTTGCCGTGGTCGGACCGTCGTGGGCAATCGGAGCGAACGCGATCAGCTTCATGGCCCTGTGGTGCGGCATCGCCTCGTTACGACGACCATTCCGCCCCGCAGAAGTCACCCGGGGGTCACTCGTCACCGACCTGTTCGCCGGAGCTCGCGGCCTCTGGCACGCCCGCGGATGCGTGTTCGCTGTCGCCACATCGGTGTAGCTCCACCTGTTGATCATCCCATTCATGGGGTTCGCTCCAGTTTTTGCCCGACGACTGATCGGCTCGGCGGTGACCGACGACGGCGCTCAGCGGGTCACCAGCATCCTCCTGTCGGCCCAGGGCGTCGGCGCCGTGATCGGCGGGCTGATGGTCACCACCGTCACCGTCCGATTCGGCCGCTCGGTCACTACACCACCAACGAATACCGCTTCGGCATCGGTTCATTCGGACCAGAGCGTCGCCGTCATGTTCGACATTGAATGACGTCTGTTGATTGAGCGGATCATTCCGCCGCCATCACCACCTCACGAAGGACAGAGCCTCGAAAATGCACGCCGACGTTGTTTCCACCGAGCACAGCTCATTGGAGCAGATCCTCGTTGATGCGATCGCAACGCACGCCGACTGGAAGCGGCGGCTGCATACCGCCATCGCAACCGGCACGTGTGATGTCTCGATCGAGTCGGCTGCGGCCGACAATGAGTGTGCCTTCGGTCATTGGCTGCATCGGGATGTTCCGTCGATGGTGCGCAAGACGTGGGACTACGCCAACGTTCGGCGTCGCCATGCCACGCTCCATGCCGAAGCCGGACGGGTGCTCGAACTCGCCCTCGGTGGCTACAACGCAGCCGCCGCCCAGATCATGGCCCCGAACGCCCCATTCACCCAGGCATTGGAGCGCTATGAGTTCGGGCTACGCGACTGGTTGCTCACCCTGAGAGGCCAGAGCTCGGGCGACCTGCGCTGAGCAAAGTCCGGTTTCGTTGGCGGCGGGTGCAGCACATCGCTACGCAGCACCTCGCTACCGCAGCAGTAGATCGAGATCGATCGCTCCGGCCGTCGCCGCAGCGATGAGGCCGAGTGTCGTCGGCAGAATGCGGGCCCGGTAGAAATCGGCGATCGCCACGCGTTCCCCCAGATAGTCGGAGTTGCTTGCCCCGGCGGCCAGGGCCTGTCGGGCAACGGTGGCCGACCGTTGAAGCATCCAGTCTCCGAGCAGATTGCCGACCATCCGCAGATACGGCGTTGCGCCGGCGAGCGCATCGTTCACCCGTCCGTCGGCCAACGCCGCACGCATGTAGGCCGTTGCCTCTTCGACGGCGGCGAGGGCCGGAGTGTCCCCCGCCTCGCGCCGAACCCGGGCCAGGAGCGCGTCGAGTGTCGCCCCGTTGTCGAGCGGCAGTTTGCGGGTGACCAGGTCGATGGCTTGGATGCCGTTGGTGCCCTCGTAGATCGGGGCGATCCGGCTGTCGCGCCAGAACTGCGCCGCGCCGGTCTCCTCGACGAACCCCATGCCGCCGTGGACTTGGATGCCCAACGAGGTCATCTCGACACCCAAGTCGGTCGACCAGGCCTTGCAGATCGGAGTCAGCAGCGCCACCAGGTCTCCGGCAGCACGGCGCTCCTCGGCCTGAGGATGCGTCGCGGCACGATCGACATGGGCGGCATCGAAGTACAACAGGCCGCGCATCGCGTCGATGTTTGCCTTCATCGTGGCCAGCATCAACCGGACGTCGGCATGCTCGATGATCGGCGACGATGTCCCCGGCGGAGCTCCGATGGCCCGGCCCTGTTGGCGCGAGCGGGCGTAGTCGAGCGCGTGCTGATAGGCCGCTTCGCTGAGCGAGAGACCTTCCAATCCGACGGACAGGCGGGCGTTGTTCATCATCGTGAACATCGAGCGCATCCCGGTGCACTCCTCGCCGATGAGGTAGCCCACGGCGTCGTCGAACTCCATCACGCAGGTCGGCGAGGCATGGATGCCGATCTTGTGTTCGAGCTTCAGACACGTCGCCCGGTTGCGCTCACCCAGCGTCCCATCCTCGTTGACCAGGAACTTTGGCACGATGAACACCGAGATGCCCTTGGTGCCGGGGGGCGCGTCGGGCGTGCGGGCGAGCACCAGGTGGACGATGTTGTCGGTGAGATCGTGCTCGCCAAACGTGATGAAGATCTTGGTACCCGAGATGCGGTAGGTGCCATCGTCGGCCCGCGCCGCCTTGGCCCGCAGTGCGCCGACATCGGAGCCGGCGTCGGGTTCGGTGAGGTTCATCGTACCGGTCCATTCGCCGGTGATCATCTTGGGCAGGTAGACCGACTTCTGCTCCTCGGACGCGTGATGGAGCAACAGTTCGATCGCGCCCTGGGTCAGCAGCGGACACAGCGACAAACCCATCGACGCCGAGGTGATCATCTCCTGCACGGCGATCGTCGTGACCCACGGCTGGCCGCCGCCGCCCCACGCCTCGGGGAACGAGATACCCGCCCACCCAGCGTCGACAAACTGGCGATACGCGGCGGGCGTTCCGGGCGCGGTGGTCACCGTGCCGTCGTCGTTGCGGCGAGCCGGCTGCTCGTCACCGATCCGCCGCAGCGGAGCAAACACGTCGGCGACAAACCGACCCGCCTCGGTCAACAGGTCCATCGTCATCGCCGTATCGACCTGTCCCCCACCGCCGTACCACGACCCCAATTCGTCAAGGTCGGCATGGTGAGCCAACGCGAAGGCGATGTCGTCAAGCGGCGGTCGATACGTCATGCCCAAATCCTGCTCGATAGCGGGGGTCGACGACGATATTGACCGGCGCCATTCATTCGAAATGGGCCGTGTGGCAGACGACACGCCACGCCGGTGTCAGTCACGTATGGTTGCGGCCCATGGTGCGACGGACATGACCACGGCATTCTTCACCAGCTACGCCCGGGCCGACTCGGAAAACGGCAAGCTCAAAAAGGTCATCGACGACCTGGCGGCCGGGGTTCAACTGCTGACGATGGAACTCGCTCGCCGTCAACGGTCTGACCGCCGCAGCGCTCGTGGCCGAGGTCGTCGGCACCTTCCCAGGTGATCGCCGTATCGAGCGCCTTCTCGAACTCCGCGGCAAGCGCCGGGTCGAACACGAACCGGCCGAGCAGCGTGCCGTCACCCGCTCGCTGGTAGTTCAGCGACCGATCGGGAACCTCCGGCTCGGGGAGCTCGGCAATGGCTTCGGCTCGTTCCTTCCAGACCCCGCACACCGTGCGGGTGTCGCGCACGTCAAGGGCGCGACGTGATCGACCAGCGACTGATCTTGTTTGACGAATACCGGCTCGGTGACCGGAGTGACGACGGCCTGGATCGCAGCGACTTGGCCCGCCGACAACCGAGAGCACACTGCCGCTTCGGCGACACGGTCCGTCCTCTATTCCGCTCGGACCGATCGACGCAGCCGTCTACTCTTCGACCTGTGCGTGACTCTCGGGTATCCGTCGATCCGCAGATCATGGGTGGACTGCCATGTATCCGCGGACTTCGATTCCCCGTCGCGTCACTCGCCGCAATGGTGGCCGATGGGATGTCCGTCGACGAGATCCTCGCCGAGCACCCGTCGTTGGAACGGGAAGACGTCGCCGCGGCCTTCGTTCTGACACGCAGGAGCGAGCGGCCCGAGTTACGAGGTGCGGGCGCCGGCTCGTTCGACGATGACTTTGGAGGAGCCGCCGGGTTGCATGGTGACGCCGAGAAGGCAGTCGGCGGCTTCCATGGTGCGCTTTTGGTGGCTGACGATCAGTAGCTGCGCTTCGTTGCGGAACTCGGCGATCAGGCCGAGGAAGCGGTGCAGGTTGACGTCGTCGAGGGCGGCTTCCACCTCGTCCATGACGTAGAACGGTGACGGGCGGCTACGGAAGACGGCGAACAGGTAGGCCAGCGCGGTGAGCGAGCGCTCGCCACCCGACAACAGCGACAGCTTCTTGACGTTCTTGCCGCTCGGCTTGGCCTCGACCTCGATGCCGGTGGCCAACAGGTCGTCGGGGTTGGTGAGCGTGAGCTTGCCCTGACCGCCGGGGAACAGCAGCGAGAACAGCTGGGTGAAGTTGGTGCTGACGTCGGCAAACGCCGCAGCGAACACACTTTGGATCTCGGTATCAACCGCTCGGATCACCCGCATCAACTCCCGCCGGGTGTTGCGGACGTCTTCCAACTGCTCTTCCAGGAAGCGGTGACGCTCCCGCAGCGCGTTGAACTCCTCCAAGGCCAGCGGGTTGATCGCTCCGAGCAACCGCAGTTCACGCTCCAGATTGCGGACCCGGGCCGGGGCGTTGATCCCTTCGGGCAAGGCAGGAAGCGACGTCGCTTCGGCCGCAGCAGGCTCGATGTCGTGATCGCGCCGCAGCGATTCGACGGCGGCTTCCATCCGCATCCGAACCTCGGCCTGATCGATCTCGAGGCGTTGGGTGCGTTCGCGGACTTCCGACAGTTCCTTCTCGGCCGCGTTGCGACCGCGGCGGGCCGCGTCCAACCGCTGGGTCAGCGCCCGCACCTCATCGCTTTGCCGGCGGCGAATCTCGGTGAGGCGGGCGAGTTCGCCCTCGATGGTCTGGCGATGTCCGTCGACGACGGTGCCCAAGAGATCGAGCGCGCCGAGCGACCGTTCGATCCGCACCCGATGATCGGCGGCCGCGGCGCGCGCCGCGACGTCGGCTTCGAGCCGCCGCTCGGTCTCCTCCAGCCGCCGCACCAGGTACTTCTGGCGATCAAGCAACCCGGCATTGCGAACTTCGAGGTCTTTGCGGCGCGAGGCGAGCAACGCCGTGCCGGACTCCAACTTGGCGCGGATCTCGCCCCGTTGACGAGCGGCGACCTGCTCGGCGGCCTCATCGGCTTCGAGCGCCGGAATCAACTCATCCAACTCGGTGGCCCGTTGGCGTTCGCGAGCGATGCGCTGGTCGAGTTCGAGGACCGATTGCTCGACCGCCTCGACTTCGGCGAGGGCTTCGCGACGTTCGCTCTGCACCCGCACGAGTCCCTCGGATGATGCAGTGAACCGGGCGTCGTTGGCGTCGAGTTTGCGGGACAGGTCGGTCTCGGCCTGACGTGACGTATTCAGCTCGGTCTTGGCGGCGGCCAGTTCGGTATCGCGTTCGGCCAGCGTGGCCTTGGCGGTAGTTGCCCGGGTGACCGCGTCGTCGAGCGCGGCGGCGGTCGCTCCCCCACCCGAGACGCCGAGACGCCAACCGGTCGACGAGAACCGGTGACCGTCGCTGGTCACGACGACGGCGTCGGGGTTGGCCAACGATGCGTCGAGCGCCTCGCCCCACGTTTCGACTCGCACTGCGGAGCCGATCAACGTGTCGAGCAGCTCGCCGACCTGCGGATTCTTGCTGCGAACGTGGGCTCGCACCGACTCCCCGGCGGTTGCCGACAACGCCAGGCGCAGCGGCCCACCGAGGGCGACGACCGCCCCGTGGAGGTCGCCTTCGACCAGTCGTTGCAGCGCCCGACGGCCTGCGGCGGCGTCGGCAACGACGACGGCGGACATCGCTTCCCCAGCGGCCGCCTCGAAGGCCGGCTCCCAGCCTTCGTCGATTTCGACCAGTTCCAGCAGCGTGCCGAGCACGCCGTCGAGGCCCGAGAGCCGCTCGGCCCCGGCCCGCGACCGCGCCGAATCGAGGGCCTGGCCGAGCGCGTCAGCGCGGGCCTTCCAGTGCGAGTACTCGGCGTTGGCCTCTTGCTGCGCGAGGCGCAGCGAGTCGAGCGCAGCCTCGGCGGCGATGCGACGGGCCTCGGCCGCCTCCAGGGAGGCAACCAGTGGCTCTTCGATCGACTGGGTTTCTTCGCACGCCGTGCGCAATCGGACGGTTTCGGCTTCCCACCGCTCGGCCTTGGTGACTAGGTCGGTGCGCCGCCGGTCGAGTCGCTGCCGCTCGTTCTCGGCCCGGTCGATCGACGTTTTCATCGACCGCAACTCGCCGCGCACCTCGCCCGCAGCCCCGGTTGCCCGCGCCGGACCAGCCCCGGCCTCGTCGAGCGCGGCGGTCGTCTCGGCCCGTTCCCGGGCAAAATTTCGCTCGGCGTCCTGCAACTCCTCGGCTTCGGGTTCGAGGGCTGCGAGGTTCCGTTCCACGTCGACCAACTCGTCGCGCACCCGCGCGGCGTCGCCTTCCAGGTTGGCGACCACGCCGGCGTCCATCAACTGGCCGCGGTCGCGTTCCAACGAGCGGCGTCGCTCGACGAGCACGTTGGCGATGCCGCGGGCCCGCTCGCGCAACTGCTCGACCTTGACCATCGCGTCGCTGACGTCGGTATCGCCCCGCGCCGAAAGGTCTGCCTCGGTTGCCAGCACCTCGGTATCGAGTCGGGCAAGCGCATCTCGGAACTCGCGCTCGGTGCGATCGGCGGTCGACGACTCGACGGCCAGCGCCGTCCTCCGGGTCCGGAGGGCGGCGATTTCACGACCGGCCAGGAAGACCCGCAGCGCGGAGAGTTCAGTGACCAGATCCCCGTGCCGGCGGGCTGCTTCGGCCTGCCGCTCCAACGGACGCAGCTGGCGACGAACCTCTCTGAGCAGGTCTTGGACGCGGAGTAGATTGCCTTCGGTGGCGTCGAGACGGCGTTCGGCCTTCTCTTTGCGCTTGCGATACTTCAAGACCCCCGCTGCCTCTTCGATGATCGAACGGCGATCCTCGGGACGGGCGTTGAGCACGGCGTCGATCTGACCCTGGCTGACGATCACGTGCTGTTGGCGGCCGACTCCGGCGTCGGAGAGCAGCTCCTGCAGGTCGAGCAGGCGGCACGGTGCGCCGTTGATCGCATACTCCGACTCACCGGTGCGGAACAGGGTGCGGGTGAGCGTGACCTCGGTGAAGTCGATCGGAAGAATCCCCGACTCATTGTCGAGCGTCAGGCTTACCTCGGCCCGACCGAGCGCGGCCCGCTTCGCGGTACCGGCGAAGATCACGTCGTCCATCTTCTGGCTGCGCACCGATGACGGGGCCTGCGCGCCGAGCACCCAGGCAATCGCGTCGACGACGTTCGACTTTCCCGACCCGTTCGGACCGACGACAACCGACACCCCCGGCTCCAATTCGAGCGTGGTGGATTCGGCGAATGACTTGAAGCCCTTGAGGGTCAGCGCTTTGAGAAACACGGCCCGAACAACCTACTGGACAGCACCCCGGTCGCCCCGGCTCCCCTCCGCAGCGCAGGTAGGGTCGATTCCATGAATCGCGTCTTGCGCTTGGCGGTAGCGGCGTCGCTTGGCGTCGCCGCATCCGGCTGTTCCACTGACTCCGGGCTGACTGCTGGCAAGGCAACCAAGCGCACCGTCGAACCCGCTAGCGAAACCACCGACACGACGGTCGCCCCGCCCGCGACCGATGGCCGCGGTGACGGGGTCAGTCTGCCAAGCGTCGTCCCCCCACCGCCGACGGCGGCGCCAGTGGACGTCGCCGAACTCGAATGGGGCGATTGTGAGGGCAACCTGCTGGCCGACGGGGTCGAGTGTTCGACGCTCCCCGTGCCGCTCGACTACGAGGCGCCCGACGGTGCCACGATCGACGTCGCGTTGATCCGTCTGCCCGCGGCAGGCGACCGGGTGGGAGCGATCCTCACCAACCCGGGCGGGCCCGGCGCGTCGGGCTACGACTTCCTCAATGGCTTGGCGTCGCGCGCCGCCGACATTCTTGGCGATGAACTCATCGATCAGTTCGACCTGGTGGGTTTCGACCCGCGGGGTGTCGATCGGTCGGGTGGCATCCGCTGCGTCGACGACGCCTGGCTCGACGCCCACCTCTACCTCGATCCGTCGCCCGAGACCCCCGAAGAGATCGCCGCGCTCACCGCTCAGGAAACCGAGTTCACCGCCGCCTGCCGGGCGGCGCTCGGCGCCACCGTCGTGGAGTACTCCACCGAGTCGACGGCCCGCGATATGGACTTGATCCGCGCTGCGTTGGGCGACGAGCAGATCAGCTTTTACGGCACCTCATACGGCACCTTCCTCGGTGGTACCTACGCCACACTGTTCCCCAATCGGGTGCGGGCGATGGTGCTTGACTCGGCCTATTCCCCGGTCGGTGACGACCCGATCGAGTCGTTCAAGACCCAGATGGTTGGCTTCGAAGGGGCCTTTGCCAACTGGGTGACATGGTGCAACGACAACACCACGTGCGCGTTCAACGACAGCACCGATGCCGGCGTTCGGTGGGACGGGCTGTACAACTCGCTCGACGCCGCCCCGCTCGACGTCGGCGCACGGGAGGTCAACCAGGCGGTCATCCGCCGGGCCACGATCCAGGCGCTGTACAGCAAAGCAACGTGGGGCATGCTGGCCAACGCCCTGGCCGGGGCCGCCGGCGGCGATGGTACCGGGCTACTCGGCCTGGCCGATTCGTACTTTCAGCGCGACCCCGACGGCACCTACTCGACGATCCAGCAGGCCAATGCCGTGATCGACTGCGCCAGCGGGTTGGGCGGCGCGCCGGTCGCCGACCCCGCCGTCGCACTCGCCGAGATCAAGGCGGCTGCACCCCGGTTCGCCGCCGTGTTGCAAGTCGAAGACCTCGAAAATTCGTGTGCTGAACTGACCGGGTTGGTAACACCAGCCCCGCTCGTCTACGCCGGGTCGGGGCCGATCATGGTGATCGGCGGCACCAACGACCCAGCCACTCCGTTCCGCTGGGCCGAGAAGATGGCCGGAGAACTGAATGCCTCACTGGTGACCTTCGACGGTGAAGGCCACGGATCGGTGACCTCGTCGGACTGTGTCTCGAACCTGGCCGTCCGGCTGCTGCTGGTGTTGGAGCAACCCCCGGCGGGCACCGTGTGCGCTCCGAATCCGCCGACGGAAGCACCATCGTGGTGGACGACGCAGCCCACCACGGTCGAGGGCCTCACCCTGATGGAAATCGAGGACGGCGGCGAACTCCTCGGACTCCCGGGCGATACCTACGTCGACTTCTTTGCCACCGACGCCGACACCGCAGTCACCATCGAACGACTGCGCGTCGCCTACGAAGCCGCCGGATGGACCGTAGCCGGCGAGCAGGATCTGCCCCTCGGTGACGATTCCAAACAAGTCGGGCTGCTCGACGACTCGGGCAACATCGTGGTCATCACGATCATCGGTGCCGCATCGTTCACAAACCCTGACGTCGCCCCGCTCGCCGGATTGGTTCCCACCGGGCAGGGCTTGATCCTGCGCTTCCCTCCCCCGCTCTGACCCCGGTTGGGTCGACACTGAACGCGACGGTGCGAGACGGGGGCGAGACTGGGCGAGCTACGAAACGTCCGTCAACCATTCGATCGCATGTAGCCACGCACGATGCGGCCGTCTTGACGGCGATAGGCGGCGACGGGCTTGATCAAGTCCCCCACGACCGGCATCGCCTGGGACTCGTCGGCCAACGCGGCAGCGAGGGCCGCGCTCCATCGCCGGACCTCGGCGACGTCGGCACCGATCGGCCAAATCTCGTCGGGGAAGGCGATCGTGCGTTCGATCATCTCGGCAAGGACCGCGGGATCGAACCCGGCATCTTTGCGCGGCGCGTCCGCCAGCATCTGCTCCAGCGGAAGCACCCGGGCGAGGGCATGGAGGTCGCAGAGGTCGCGAGGTTGGTGACGTCCGAAGGCGGCGAGCACCTTGTTGGCCGCCAGCTCGGCCAGGGCGAGGATTGGGCCGAGCGATGACACCTCGGCGGCCATTATCTGCGAATCGCGACCGAGTTCAACTCTCAATGAGCTGCGTCGATACCTACCGGTAGCAATGACCATCCGGGCGAAGTTCGGCCCGACGCGATCGACCTGCACGATGTAGCCGAATTTTTCCATTGCTGCGGCGAGTTCGGTAGCGACCACGCCGATGTCGTTGCAGGTGCTGGAGAACGAGTCGAGATCTTCGGTGGGCCGCGTCGACACGGCCCACTCCACAAGTGCGAGACCGCCGGCAAGCACGAACCCGTGCGGCGCAACGATCGTCATCACCCGCCGAGCGATTTCCCGCTCGGCCCGGTTCAGCTCATGCGGCCGCACGATGGCCAGCGCTCAATCGCTCGACCAGTCGGGCCACCGCCGACCGATGCGACCGGGCGACCGGCAGATCGTCCGCCAAGCGCACCAGCTCATCAGGATCGAGAAACACCTGGACATCGACAGCATTTCCCTCGTCGAGCACCAGCGCATAGAACGCCTGACGAACAGCCCGATCAGCCAATCGCCACGTCGGACTGCCCCGCGGCGACCAGTCGAGTCGCTGAGGCAAGGCCACATCGGCATCGATCGGAACGATCGCCGGCCAACACTCAATCGGATACGAGACCGTTCGACCGCGTCCGACGTCTTCGGTCATCGTCGGGGCAATGCGAGCCGCGCTGATCGCCACATAGATCTCGGCCGCCCGACCCGTCGGCCGTCGGCGACCATGTTCGTACCCGACAATCGCCGCCTGCGAAACTCCGCAAAGCTTGGCGAAATCCGTCTGGGTCATGCCCAGACCCTCACGCAACTCGGCCAGCGAGATCATGCGTTTACTATAACAGGGCTCACTTCTGGCATCTCGGGCAGAAGTGGGTGGAGCGTCCGCCCTGCATGACGCGGGCGATCACGCTGCGGCTGCAGGTGCGACACGACTCGCCGCCGCGGCCGTAGACGCAGTGGTTGTCTTGGTACGAGCCACCCGATCCCATCAGGTCGACATACTGGGCATCGCTCAAGGTTGACCCGCCGGAGCGCACGGCGTCACGCAGGATCGACGAGATCGAGTCGGCCAGCCGGACGACATCGGCTTGTTTCAATGTCGTCGCCAGGCGCATCGGGTGCAGCTTGGCCGAGTGGAGCACCTCGTCGGTGTAGATGTTGCCGAGCCCGGCGATCACATGCTGATCGAGCAGCAACGCCTTTAACTGCCGCCCCCGTCCCCTCAGCAGCCCGGCCAACACGGCCGCGTCGAACGGGTCCCCAAGGGGGTCAACCCCGAGTCGGGCCAGTTCGGGAATCTCGGGCGGGTCGCGGTCGGGGTCGAACACGACCACTTCACCGAACGTCCGCGGATCGACGAACCACAGTTCCTCGTCCGATTGCCCCTCGCCCGGAGCGAGGTGGGCGACGACGTGGGTGTGGTTCGGTCTGGTCGCGCCGGCTGCGGCCAGCAGCAACTGCCCGCTCATCCGCAGATGGACCATTACTGCGTCGCCCGAATCGAGCGGAAGCACCAGGTACTTGCCTCGCCGATCGGCACCCAGGAACGTCGTCCCGGTCAGTCGGTTGATCACAGCGTCACGAGAAGTCCTTCGCACCGTCCGCTCTCGCCCGACCTCAACGCGGGTTACTTGTCGACCGACAATCCGGGCGGCCAGCCCTAAGCGAACCGTTTCGACCTCGGGAAGCTCAGGCACTCGGTGCGCCGGCCGAGGGATGGCGCGAACCGACTACGGCGACCACCGACTCCTGCATGGCCGCGAAGGCCAGCCGGGCGGCGATCTGCTCGGCCTGCTTCTTCGAACGCCCCTCGCCGACTCCAAGTGGCTGGCCACCGACAGTCACCGTCGCCCGGAACGACTTGGCGTGATCGGGCCCCCATTGCTCGATCGCATACGCCGGTGACGGATGTTGGCCCCGTGCGGCCAACTCCTGCAACAACGTCTTGTAGTCCGACATGCCATCGCGAGCCCCCGCTCCGGTTACCCGGTGGCCGAGCAACCGCACGATCAGGTCGAACGCCGCCGCCGACCCGCCGTCGATATAGACAGCTCCGATCACTGCCTCCAATGCGTCGGAGAGGATCGACGGCTTGGCCCGCCCGCCGGCGGCATCCTCGCCTTTGCCGAGCAGCAAAAACTCGCCCAACCCGAGTTCAACGGCGACCTCGGCTAAGGCAGACGCGTTGACCACGGCCTTGCGCAAATCAGTCAAGCGACCCTCGGTCAGATCATCGTGAGTCGTATAGGCCACATCGGCGACCACCCAACCGAGCACTGCATCACCAAGAAACTCCAGGCGCTCGTTCGACTTCTCGCCGGCGACCTCGGCACACCACGACCGGTGAGCGAGCGCCTGATGGAGCAAGCCGGGGGTCGAAAATTGGAAACCAAGCCGATCCGCCAGGAGGGCCAGGTCGGTGGTCACCGCTTTCAGATCAGCTGCCCTTCACCCGGCCGTAGACGTAGTCGACGGCGTCGCGCACAGTCTTGAGATCTTCCATGTCTTCGTCTTCGATACGGAAGCCGACGGTGCGCTCGCTGAGCTCCTCTTCAAGGGCTTCGACGAGTTCGATCAGCGCCAACGAATCGGCATCGAGGTCATCGACGAACGACTGGCCCTCGGTGATCGTCGAGGGATCGATCTCGAGGATGTCGGCCAGGTTGTCACGCACAATCTCGAAGATCGCATTGCGATCGTACGGGGTCTGCTCGACATGGGTCTCGGCGGGCACGCAGGTTCCTTCCGGTTTCTTATAACGCCGGGCACCGGCCCAGCCGGGCCACAGCGTAGCGCTGCGACCCGACCGCTGAAAGGCTCAGTCGTCGGCGGACTGCGACGTCGCGGCTCCCGCAGGCGATGCCCCGGCGCTGATTGCGGCGGCCAACTCGGCTACCAGGTTTGATTCGACCATCTCGCGGGCCACCCCAATGGCATTGACCATCGCTCGGGCACTCGACGAGCCGTGGCTGATGATGCACACCCCATCGACACCGAGCAGCACCGCGCCGCCGTATGTCTCGGGGTCGAGACTGGCGTAGAGCGGGAGCAGCGACGGCAGTAGAACTTCGCTGGCCGCCTGAGTTTCGGGGGTCGAACCGAAGGCGTCGAACAATGCCTTGACCACGGTCTTCAGCGCGCCTTCGAGCGTCTTGAGCACCACATTGCCGGTGAACCCGTCGGTGACGACCACATCGACATCGGGGGTCATGATGTCGCGACCCTCGACGTTGCCGATGAACTGAATTCCCGAGGCGGCGGCGAGCAGGTCGTAGGCCTCTTTGCGCAGCGTGTCGCCCTTGTGTGGCTCCTCGCCGATCGACAGCAGACCAACCCGTGGTTCAGCGACACCGAAGCGGTGGCGGGCGTAGACCGAGCCCATCTGGGCAAACTGCACGAGCCACTCCGCCTGCACCTCGGCATTGGCTCCGGCATCGAGCAAAATCGTCGGACGGTGACCCGGCACGGGGACGGGGGTGGCGATCGCCGGG
>JANNNL010000244.1:0-8833 GCA_031398525.1 Actinomycetes bacterium
AACCGCTACGAAACTCTGGTGACCCGCGACTGACGATCTGTCTCGCCGGGGCACCTACGCTCCGGAGATGCAGGAGCTTGACGTGCATCTGGGTGGTCGTCGTCCTCTCGGTTTGGGATATTGGCCGTTACCCCAAGACGACCCGGGGGTCGAGATTCCCCGCGAGTCGATCCGCCTGATCAGCCCCGATGGTGCGCTGGTGCGCGGTGTGCTGTGGACGCCACCGGCGGGAAAGCCGTGGAAGACGGCGGTCATTCTCAGTCATCCACGCGGCGACTTCAGTGTCCATTACGCCTGCCCGTTACTCGCCGCGGCCGGGCACGCGGTGCTCGGGTTCGGCACGCGCTACATGAACAACGACACCGATTGCCTGCATGAATCGTGCATTGTCGACGTGAAAACGGTGTACGACGAGATGATTCGCCGCGGAGCCGAGGCCGTCGTGCTGCTCGGCAATTCCGGCGGCGGGTCGCTGATGGCGATGGCCCAGGCCCAACTCGGTATCGGTGATGGCTGGATCGGGATGGCCGCCCACCCGGGCGAGGGTGTGTTCATGAACCAGGTCATCGACCCGTCATTGGCCGACGAGGCTGACCCGTTCAGCCGCATTCCCGAACTCGACATGTACAACCCCGATAACGGCTGGCGACCGTGGCCGGCACCGTGCGAGTACGACCCCGCCTGGGTGGAGTCGTATCGCGCCGCCCAGGTCGCCCGGGTCGCCCGCATCGATGCCACCGCCAAACAATCGATCACCGACGCCGTCGACGCCGGTTCACGACTGCGCGGCGTCCAGAAAGACGACGACCCAGTTCGCTGGCGTGACCTGCGGGCCCGGGCGGTATTCACCAAGTATCTGACGATCTATCGCACGCTGGCCGACCCGGCGTACCTGGACTTGTCAATCGACCCCGACGAACGCCCGATGGGCTCGCTGTTCGCCTTCCCCGACCCGCTCGACGCCACCTATGGACGCGGTGGCCTGGCCCGCACGATGACGGCGCGCGGCTGGCTGTCGACCTGGTCGGGGCTGTCGAGCCACGCCAAGTTGGCCGACACCATGCCCCAGGTCACGGTGCCGAAAAACCTCGTTCACCCGACCGCGGACACCGAGATCCGCGTCTGGCAGGCCAAGGAGATCGCCGCCGCCGCCGGAGCCGCCGACACCACGTACGTCGAGATGAAGGGCGCCCCGCACTATCTCGAAGGCCATCGCCCGGAAGTCGTGGCCATCGTCGCCGATTGGATTGCGGCGAGGTTTCCGTAGCGGCCACAACGTCAATAGGGCGGGTTCCGAACTACCCGCCCCATGGACCAGAGCGGTTGGTTGCAACCGGAGATAGCCTACTTCGCGGCAGCGGCCTTCTTCGCCGGAGCCTTCGCCGCAGGTGCCGCTTTGGGGGTTTTGGGAACCACGGTGGTGTCCTCGATGACCGCCTTGGCGGCGTTGCGAACTACTGAGGCGATGCCCTTCTTGGCGGCGGCCTTCTCGGGATAGGCCTCGCTGCTGGCGATGACCTCGCCATTGGCGGCGACGAGGCTGAACCGGAACTGGCCCTTCTTGTCGGTGCTGATGACGAACTTCGGGGTTGCTGGCATCTGAGATGTCTCCTCTACGGGGCAAGGGATCGCACTGCGCAGGACGTCTGCGACCGAAACGTTAAGCGGCTGAGCTCCACCGGACGCGGATAGCACCGCTTCGGTATGGTCACTGACATGGCCTATGCCCGCAACGGTGACTGCGAAATCTGGTTCGAGACCTTCGGCTCGGCGTCGAACCCAACCCTGGTGTTGGTCAACGGTCTCGGAAGTCAGTGCATCAACTACAAGGATGAGTGGTGTGAGAAGTTCGCCAACCGCGGGTTGCAGGTCGTCCGCCTCGACAATCGGGACGTCGGGCTGAGCTCCAAGTTCGAAGACCGTCCGGTCGACGAGGCGGGTGCGTGCTACCGATTGTCCGACATGGTCGCAGATGTCATCGCCGTGCTCGATGAGGTCGGGGTCGATCGAGCCCATGTGATGGGCCTTTCGATGGGTGGCATGATCGTCCAAGCCATGGCCATCGAGCACCCCGAGCGATTGCTGACCATGACATCGGTCATGTCGAACACCGGCGAGCCCGGCGTTGGCACCGGGACCCCCGAGGCGATCGCCCAGCTGATCGCCCCACCAGCGACCGACCGTCAGTCGTACGTCAAGGCCTGGATCGACGGTTTGAACGTGTGGGGCAGCCAGAGTTTGCCGACAAGAACCGCTGGCAGGCCGATGCCGAGCGTGCCTTCGACCGTTGTTTCCACCCGTCTGGCTCCGGACGTCAATACATGGCGGTCGGAGCATCAGGTTCGAGGGCCGATCAGCTGCCTTCGGTGACGACCCCTACACTGGTCATTCATGGCTCGTGTGACACCTTGATCACCCCCGATGGTGGTCGGCGAACCGCCGAGTTGATCACCGGTGCCCGCCTCGAGCTGATCGAGGGTATGGGCCACGATTACCCACCTCAACTCTGGGACGTGTGGGTCGAAATGGTCGTCGACCACGTCGCGCGTCATTTCCCGTCGGGTATTTGATCCGGCACTTGGTAACCGGAGTCATCTCCGGTAGTGTTTCCAACTCGTGCGCTCCGGCCAAATGCGGCTGGGTGCAAGAAGTCTTTGAATTTCGAAGTCCTGGTAAGCCCTCAGCCTGCTGAGGGGACCACCCGGCGAAACCGAACCTGATGCTCCGCTGGCTTGCCATGCGGAGCATCTGCGTGAGAGCACAACACTCGGATTCACGTCCGAGCCCGACCAACCAGAGGCAAACCGCTATGGCGACTACCGCGATCGTCGGCGAAAAAGTAGGAATGACTCAGATCTGGGGCGATGACAATCGCATCATCCCGGTGACGGTGCTGCGCGTCGAACCGGCGCGCATCGTGCAGGTCAAGACCTCAGAGCGCGACGGATACACCGCCGTGCAGGTCACCTACGGACACAAGGACGCCAAGAAGCTCAACAAGCCCGAAGCGGGGCATTTCGCCTCCGCCGGGGTCAACCCTGGTCGCAAGCTCGTCGAGCTGCGTCTCGATTCGGTCGACGGACTGGAGGTCGGCCAGGAACTCAAGGTCGACCTGCTGGTCGCCGGCCAGAAGATCGACGTGACCGGCGTGAGCCGTGGAAAGGGATTCGCCGGAACGATGAAGCGTCACAACTTCTCGGGCCAGGGAGCCAGCCACGGTAACCACAAGCACCACCGCTCGCCGGGCTCGATTGGCCAGTGCGCCTTTCCCGGCCGTGTGTTCAAGGGCATGAAGATGTCCGGTCACATGGGTCACGAGCAGGTCACCACACTGAATCTCGAAGTGGTCCAGGCCGACCTCGAGCGCAACCTGCTGCTCGTCAAGGGCGCGGTTCCGGGCCCGAACGGTGGCTTGGTCATTGTCCGTAACGCCGTGAAGAAGGGTGGCAAGTGATGCCCTCGGTGACGATCAAGACGATCGCCGGTAAAGACTCAGGCAAGGCCGATCTCGCCGCCGATGTGTTCGGTGTGCAGCCCAACGTGCCGGTCATGCACCAGGCCGTGATCGCCCAGCTCGCCCATCGCCGCTCCGGCACGCAGAGCACCAAGACCCGGGCAGAGGTCCGCGGTGGTGGTCGCAAGCCGTTCAAGCAGAAGGGCACCGGTAACGCCCGTCAGGGCTCCATCCGGGCGCCGCACTACTCCGGTGGCGGTATCACCCACGCCCCGAAGCCCCGCTCGTACACCATGAAGGTCAACAAGAAGGTCGTGCGCCTGGCGCTCACCTCGGCCCTCAGTGACCGGGCCAACGAGGGCAAGATCCTCGTCGTTGACTCGTGGAATTGGGATGCTCCGTCCACCAAGAGCGCCGTTTCGGCTCTCAAGGCACTCGGCATCGACAGCAAGGCCCTTGTGGTCCTGCAGCGTGACGACGTCGTCGCCGCCAAGTCGTTCCGCAACCTCCCGGGTATCCAGATCCTGGAAGCCAACGAACTGAACGCGTACGACGTGCTGTGCAGCGACTGGCTCGTGTTCACCTCCGCCTCGCTGCCCACCGGTACCGGGTCTGCTCCAAAGGCTGCCAAGGCCGCCCCCGCGCCGAAAGCTGCCGCTGACACTCCGGTCGTCGCCGAAACTCCCGCTTCCGCAGCCTCCAGCTTCGCCGACCTGCCCGGCGCTGCCGAGGGAAGCGCCAGCGACGAGGCAGAAGCGGCGCGAGGAGAAAGCGCAGCGGACGACGAGCCCGCCATTGACAACGGAGAAAGCGCAGCGGACGACGAGCCCGCCACCAGCCCGGACGACGAGCCCGCAACCGGGACGGACTTCGGTCCCGGCTCGACCTCGGCCAACGCCGATGGTTCGGCCCCTGAAGGTTTCACCATCAAGGGCAACGCCGATTCGATGCTCTACCACCTGCCCGACGGCCGCTGGTACGACGCAACGATCGCCGAAGTCTGGTTCGACACCGAAGAGGCAGCAGTAGCTGCCGGTTTCACGAAGGCCGGAGCCCGCAAGGCCAAGGCCGCCGATGCAGAGGATGCTGAGTGATGAAAGACCCCCGCGACATCATCATCGCCCCGGTCGTGTCCGAGAAGAGCTACGGCCTCATTGAGCAGGGTGTCTACACCTTCAAGGTCAGCCCTGATGCCTCGAAGCCCGAGATCCACGATGCCGTTCAGGCGATCTGGGGCGTCAAGGTCGTCAGCGTCAACACGCTGAACCGCAAAGGCAAGCTCAAGCGGGCTCGCAAGTCCAACCGCATGGGCAAGAAGCCCGACACCAAGCGGGCCATTGTGACCCTCGCCGCGGGCGACGAAATCCCGCTGTTCGAGAACTGAGGAACGACCAGCCATGGCACTCCGTAAGCGCAAGCCAACATCAGCCGGCCGTCGGTTCCAGACCGTCTCCGACTTCAAGGAAATCACCAAGACCACGCCCGAGCGCACGCTCGTCTTCCCGCTTCCCAAGAAGGCCGGACGTAACGCGCACGGTCGAATCACTTCGCGTCACCGCGGTGGTGGCCACAAGCGCCAGTACCGTCTGATCGACTTCAAGCGGGTCACCGATGGCATCGTCGCCACCGTTGCCTCCATTGAGTACGACCCCAACCGCACCTGCCGTATTGCGCTCCTGCACTACGCGGACGGCTCGAAGGCGTACATCCTGGCTCCTAAGGGCTTGACGGTCGGTGCGAAGGTGTCGAGCGGCCAAGGCGCTGACATCAAGCCGGGTTGCGCACTTCCGCTGCGCTACATCCCCGTCGGCACCACTGTTCACAACGTCGAGTTGCGCCCCGGTCAGGGTGGCAAGGTCGCCCGGTCCGCCGGTATGGCCGTGCAGCTCGTCGCCAAGGAAGGGCTGTACGCAACCTTGCGTATGCCGTCCACCGAAATGCGCCGTGTGCCGATCGACTGCCGGGCGAGTATCGGCGAGGTTGGCAACTCCGAGCACGAACTCATGAAGATCGGCAAAGCCGGTCGTAACCGCTGGAAGGGCGTCCGCCCCCAGAGCCGTGGTGTCGTGATGAACCCGGTCGACCACCCCCACGGTGGCGGCGAGGGGCGCACCTCGGGTGGCCGTCACCCGGTGTCGCCCTGGGGCAAGCCGGAAGGCCGTACCCGCTCGAAGAAGAAGCCGTCGAGCCAGCTCATCATCCGTCGCCGTCGTAGCGGCAAGGGCCGGAGGTAATCCCCGATGTCACGTAGCCTCAAAAAAGGTCCGTTCGTTGACGACCATCTGCTGAAGAAGGTCGACACCCAGAACGCCGCCGGTGAGAAAAAGGTCATCAAGACCTGGTCCCGCCGTTCGACCATCATTCCCGACATGGTCGGTCACACCATTGCCGTCCATGACGGCCGCAAGCATGTGCCGGTGTATGTCACCGAAGCGATGGTCGGTCACAAGCTCGGTGAGTTCTCGCCGACCCGGACCTTCAAGTACCACGCCGGCCAAGAGAAGAACACGAAGGGTCGCCGCTAATGACTGGCCCCAAGACCAACGAGGGCGCAACCTCGGTCGAGTTGACCGGCACCCGCGCCACGGCCAAGTACGTCCGTTCGTCGGCGTATAAGGCCCGCGTCGTTCTCGACCTCATCCGGGGTCTCGACGTCAAGGCTGCCGCCGATGTGCTCCGCTTCACCGAGCGGGGCATCTCGAGTGACATCGCCAAGGTGCTGGCTTCGGCCGTCGCCAACGCCGAGCACAACGACGGCCAAGAAGCCGAAGAACTCTATGTACGGGCATGTTTCGCCGACGAGGGCCCGACGCTCAAGCGATTCCGTCCCCGGGCCCGTGGCCGCGCCAGTCGCATCCGCAAGCGCACCTGTCATATCTCGGTCGTCGTCGATCGCATGAGCGACGAGAAGCTGGCGATCAAGCAGGCTCGTGAGTCGGCCAAGGTCTCCTCCGGCCGTGGCGCTCGCGTCGCCGGTTCGTCCGCCGCCGCTCGTCGTGCTCGGGTCGAGCGCAGCCGCTCCGCCGTTGCCGGTGGGGATGCTCATGATCACGCCGACCACGATCACTCCGATCACGATCACGACGATGACACCCCGACTTCGGTCCAAGGATTCGCCGCAGTCGCAGGTGACGACGATGCCATTGACTTCGGTCCCGGCTCGGCCGCTGCCTCGGCCGACGGCACAGCTCCCGAGGGATTCTCAATCAAGGGCAATGCCGATTCGATGCTCTACCACCTGCCCGACGGCCGCTGGTACGACGCAACGATCGCCGAGGTGTGGTTCGACACTGAGGATGCTGCCGTTGCCGCCGGTTTCACTAAGGCCGGCACCAAGTCTGATGACGCCGCTGATGCGGAGGAGGAGGCCTGATGGGCCAGAAAGTCAATCCCTACGGCTTCCGACTCGGCATTACCACCGACTGGAAGAGCCGTTGGTTCAGCGATCGGAACTATCGCGAGTACCTCACCGAGGACTGGAAGATCCGCAGCTACATCATGAAGCTGCTTCCCGACGCCGCAATCAGCCGCATTGAGATTGAGCGCACCCGCGACAAGCTCCGCGTCGACGTCCAGACGGCTCGTCCGGGCATCGTCATCGGCCGTCGTGGTGCCAAGGCCGACGAGCTTCGGTCGGGTCTCACCTCGATCACCGGGAACAACAAGGTTCAGCTCAACATCGTCGAGATCAAGGCGCCCGAACTCGACGCTGCCCTGATCGCCCAGGGTGTCGCCGATCAGCTCGCCAACCGCATCGCCTTCCGGCGTGCGATGAAGCGTGCGGTGCAGAACGCCCAGAAGGCCGGCGCCCTCGGCATCCGGGTCCAGTGCTCGGGTCGTCTCGGTGGCGCAGAAATGAGCCGGACCGAGTGGTACCGCGAAGGACGCGTCCCGCTGCACACGTTGCGTGCCGATATCGACTACGGCTTCCGTGAAGCCCGTACCGGTTCGGGTCGCGTTGGCGTCAAGGTGTGGATCTACAAGGGCGACATTTTGCCCTACAAGCCGCAGACCGACGACAAGGCCATCCGTGAGGCAGCGCTTGCTGTCGGCGATGTGGCCGGCGCTGGCATTCCCCGCAAGGTGGTCTCCTCGGCCGGTCGTCGTAAGGACGCCGATGTCGAGCCCGAAACAGCACCGCTGTTGAAGGAAGCCGACCCAGAGCTTGAGCGCCTGTTGGCCGAAGAAGAAGACATTGAGCGTCGTATCCACGACAGCCCCGAGACCCCGCACTTCCGTGCGAACGAGGACTGATCGACCATGTTGATGCCCCGTAAGGTCAAGCACCGCAAGGTTCAGCGCGGTCGTACCGCCGGACTTTCCAAGGGTGCCACCGAGCTCGCCTTCGGTGAGTACGGTATCCAGGCTCTCGAGCCTGGCTGGCTCACCGCCCGCCAGATCGAAGCCGCTCGTATCGCCATGACCCGCGCGATCAAGCGTGGTGGCAAGGTGTGGATCAACGTCTTCCCCGACAAGCCCGTCACCAAGAAGCCGGCCGAGACCCGCATGGGTTCTGGCAAAGGCAACCCCGAATTCTGGGTCGCTGTCGTGCGTCCGGGTCGGGTGTTGTTCGAGCTCTCCTTCCCCAACCCCGAGATCGCTCGGGCCGCCCTGGAGAAGGCTGTCCAGAAGTTGCCGATCAAGGCTCGGGTCATCACCCGCGCCGAGGGAGTCTGAGTCATGGCGAAGAAAACCGCTGACATCAAAGACCTCGATCTGGCCAGCCTGGTCGATGAGCTCCGCAACGCGAAGCAGGAAGCGCTCAATCTGCGATTCCGCAACGCCACCGGTCAGCTCGAGAACACGGCTGCCATGCGCAAGAACCGCCGTCAGATCGGCCGAATCAACACCCTCATCCGTCAGCGAGAAATCGCGGCGGCCGAGGCCCAGGAGACGAAGTGATGTCCGAAGAAGTTCAGGCCGATGAGGTCGTTGAAGAAGCTGCGGCCGAGGTGACCGAAGTCGTCACTGCGGAGGCCGAAGAAGTCGTCGAGACGGTAGCCCCTGCTGCTGTTGTCCCGGCCGCCAAGGTCGCCGCACCCGTCGTCGTCGTCGAAGACGATGACAGCCGGGCAAACCGCAAGATCCGCGAGGGAATCGTCGTTTCCGACAAGATGAACTCGACCGCGGTGGTCGCGATCATCGAGCGGGTTCGCCATCCGAAGTACGCCAAGTTCGTCAACCGCACGAAGCGGCTCTACGCCCACGATGTGAGCGAAGAGCGGGCGCGCATCGGCGACCGGGTTCGGATCATGGAGACCCGGCCGCTGTCGAAGCTCAAGCACTGGCGCGTCGTCGAGATCCTGGAAAGGGCCAAGTAACCCATGATCCAGCAGGAATCACGCCTCAAGGTTGCCGACAATTCCGGCGCCAAGCAGG
>JANNNL010000250.1:0-5470 GCA_031398525.1 Actinomycetes bacterium
CGTGGCGTTGCAAGAACAGCGCCTCGACAAGCACCTCGGTCACCGAGACCGAAGAGGTCACCCGCTTGCGTTACCGTGTCGCCTATCTCGAGCCCGTCGTGGCCGAGCGGGACCGCCTGAAGATCAAGGTCGGCGAAGTCGAGAGCGATCTCAAGGCATGCCTGGCATCGAAGAACACCGTGACCGCGGCCGCCCCGGTTGCCGCGTTTGCCGGCGTCGCCCAGGGCGATCACGACGGCGTCGTCGCCGACCGGGACCGCCTGCAGGGTCTGGTCGGAGCTCACGAGGTCACGATTGGCGACCTGCGGGCCCAACTCGCAGCCGTGGCGACACCGTCTGCTGCGCCGATGGGATTTGCGTCCTTCGCCGGCGGCCTGGGTGCAGCCGACCTCGATCGAGCTCGCGGCGTCTTCGGCAAGGCGATCAAGATGGACGACCTGAAGATCGTCGAGGGCATCGGTCCGGTTCTCGAAGGCGTCTTCAACTCGGCGGGCATCGAGACCTGGGTGCAACTAGCCGAGACCCCGGTGTCCCGGTTGCGCGAGATCCTCGTCGCCGCCGACGATCGCCACCGCATCCACAACCCCGAGACCTGGCCGCGCCAGTCGGAGCTCGCCGCCCTCGGTGAGTTCGAGGCTCTCAAGGCCATGCAGGACTCGCTCAGCGCCGGCAAGGAATAGGACCCGCGCCAGGAGGCTTCGTCGCAACGCCTCGAGCTGTCCAGGTAGTCGCCTCTTGGCGCTGTCAGTGGAGGCGCGGCCTTCGGGCCTCCCTATCCTCGGGGCATGCTGCCCGGCCGCCGCTCCGAGATCGGTTTCAACCTCAATCGAACACCCGTCGTCATTCCCGGCGATGGGTGTTCGTTGTTGGAGGCCCTACGCGACCGGCTCGGCGTCCGCTCCGCCAAGGACGGCTGCAGCCCCCAGGGCCAATGTGGCTGCTGCACGGTGTGGATCGATGGGTCGCCGAGGGTTGCCTGCGTGACCCCCGCAGCCCGGGTTCGGGGTCGCGAGGTGACCACAGTCGAAGGCCTCCACCCGGCGGTGGCCGAGGCCTGGTCGCAGGCGATGTGCGCAACCGGCGGGAGCCAATGCGGGTTCTGTACGCCGGGAATCGTGATGCGCCTCGCCGCTCAGCGCACCCCTCTCACCCCCGAGGCCGTCGACCAGGCATTGCTTGCGCACCTCTGTCGCTGCACCGGCTGGCAGACCATCCATGAAGCCGCCCAATGCGTGAGCGTGGGCGGGACTCCTTCCCGCCCAGCCTCACGCATTCGGGAACAGGCGGAGCGGCGAGCGGCGTTGGAAAGCGGGACGGCACAGCGTGTCGACCCCGATGTCGCCCTGGGTGCCGGCGGATTTGCCGACGATACCGCCCCGGTCGACGCGCTGATTGCGTTGCGTCGCGATGACGGCGACTGGGTAGTCGGAGAAACGTTGACCGAGGCCCGACGGGTCGCCGGCAAGGTGCAGGGTCGACGGACCACCGCCCCGGTCACCTGGCCGATCGCCGTGCCGACCGGCGACTGGGTCCGCACCCTGCAGACCACGTGGGTCGAACCGGCGTATCTCGAACCCGATGCCTCGTGGTGCGTGCCGGGGGGTGAGCCGATGACGCCGCTCGGCAACGGCGGGGCGTTCGGCGGCAAGTCGCATTCCGCCGTTGGTGCGGTCGCTCGTGACTTGGCCGATCGTCACGGCCGGGCCGTCCGAGTGATCTATTCCCGCGAGGACGTCGTGAGGCTTGGCCCCAAACGACCGCCCCTGGCCGCCGGGCTTCGCGCCGATGGGACGGGCATTGTGCGAGTGGCGCGCACGACCGGGATCGTGCAGGCGATCACCCAGGTCGCGCCAGGATTGACGGTCGAAGAGATTGGTATCGCTGGACCACCAACCTCGATCGATCTCCGCGGCGCCGGCTGGGTCGAAGCCGCCGTGCTGCTCAGTTCGCTCGCCCCAACCGACACGATTCACGCGCCAAACGGGGCCGTCGCCCGCGCCGCGATCGACCCCGATGGGACCGTGCAGGTCTCGGTTCGCTGCGGCGAGGTGCTCGACGAGGTCGTGCTGCGTTCGTACGCGATCGGGGCGGCGCATATGGCGTTCGGTTGGGTGCGCAGCGAAGGCCTCGCGGTCGACGCCGAGGGGATCGTCCACGACCTGACGATCCGGTCATTCGGCGCGCTGCGGGCCGTCGACACGCCGCACATCGCCGTCACGATCGAGACCGATAGCGGCGCCGCGGTCAACGGTTCCGACGCGGTGTTTGCTGCCGTCGCCGCGGCGGCCTGGCGTCACGCCGGCTTCCCACCGGCATGGCCATTGACTGCCTAGCGCGCCTGCTCAGCTCTCGGGGAGCGCCGCGCCCGGGCGGAACTCCGGCTGAGACGTGCGGGCTTGGGCGGCCGCCGCCATCTGTTGCATCGTGATCGCCATCGCCTTGGATGCGCCATCATGCGCCATCACCTTTTGCATGATCGCCGCCGTCGCCCCGGCCATCAATTCACCCTGGTGGTCGTGGACAAACTGCATCGACCGACGAAGTCCCTGCGTCAGGCCGTTGACCTCGGGGATCACATAGCGGGCGACCAGATCCCAACTTCGTCGGGTGGCCTCGATGTTGGCCCAGTCGTGCGCAAAGCCCATCACCACTCCGAAGCCGCCGGTGAGCTCCTGCATGGCCCGGATTGCGGCGACCAGATCATCGGGGGTGCCGACGACGGCTGCGGCAGCTCCGTTCGACCCGGTGGTCGTGATTTGATCAAGCAGCTTCCAGGCGTCATCGGCATGGGTGGCACCCGGGCGAGCCAGGGTCCAGACGTTGTACTCGTTGTGCCACCGCTGCAATCCGTTGACCGCTTCGGAGCGAGCCTGCTCGCGGGTCTCGGCGATGTGCCACGACATCATCACCCGCCAGTTCTTGCGGTCCACGGTCTGGCCATGGGCGGTGGCCGCCTCCTCGGCGAAGCCCCACTGGGTGGACAGCGCGGTCAACCCTTCTGATGATGCCGAGGCGATTGACAACACCCCGGTGGAGTGTTTCCCGGCGAGTTGCATTCCGCTTGGGCTGATCGACGAGGCGGTCGCCGCCGGCATCTCGTCTTGCACGGGGAGAAGCTGCAACTCGGCGTCGCGCAGCGTGAACCAATCGCATTCATAACTCACGCGCTCGCCACGCAGCATCTTGAGGATGACGCCCATCGCCTCGTCTTGACGGTCTCGCTGCACCAACGGGCTGATGCCGAGCGTGCGAGCGTCCGATGGCAGGGCGCCGGGCCCGCTGCCGAAGATCGCCCGGCCGCGCGACATGTGGTCGAGCTGCACCATCCGCTGAGCGACGTTGAACGGGTGGTGATACGGCAACGAGATCACCCCGGTACCGAGCTTGATCGTGTTGCTGACCTGGGCCGCAGCGGCGAGGAACATCTCGGGCGAGGCGATCGTTTCCCACCCGCTGGAGTGGTGTTCGCCGCACCAGAATTCATCGTAACCCAACCGGTCGAGTTGGGTGACGAACTCAAGGTCACGATGAATCTGCAGCGTCGGATGCTCGCCGACCGGGTGGTGCGGGGCCAGAAACGCGCCGAACTTGATCCGAGGGGTGATCGCCATGGAGGCCAAAGTTAAGCGACGTCGTGACCAGGGCTCCGACCGTGCCGCGGCCGCTGCGGCTACGGTCGGAGCGATGCACGGCCTGACCGATCGCGAGCGGTACCGCTTCGACCTCGACGGTTTCGTGATCCGCCGCGGCGTGCTCTCCCCGGGCGAGGTGTCTGCGTTGAACGCCGCCGTCGATGCGTTGAAGGTGCCGACCCCCGGCGAGTCGATCGCCAGCCAACGGTTCAACGGGCATCTGGCGCGGGCCGAGGTGTTCCGCGATCTGCTCGACCACGACAGTGCGCTGGGCATCGTCGCCGATCTGTGCGGGCCGATGGTCCGGCTCGACCACGCATACGGCCTGGTGATGTCGCCGTGCACCGGCGGGCTCGGGTTGCACGGCGGGGGAACGCCGCACGATCCCTCCCAGTTCTACGAGGTGCGCGGCGGACGGATGTACAACGGCCTGGTCGCCGTGCAGTGGGCGCTCGTCGACCAACTCGCTTCGAATGGTGGCCTGTGCTGCGTACCGGGCAGCCACCGCGCCGCGTTCGCACTCCCACCCGAGTCGGCTGACATGGCTGACCACGTCGAGCTGGCCGCCGGGGACCTGATGGTGTTCACCGAGGCGTTGACCCACGGCACGACCACCTGGCATGGCCCGCATCAGCGGCGGTCGCTGTTCTACAAATACGCGCCCGGCCACCTGGCCTGGGGCAACGACTACCAGCGATTCGCCGACCTGACTCGTCGGCTCACCGAGCGCCAACGCCGCCTGATCCAGCCCCCATCGATCTACCCCCACGAACGCGTGACCTGAGCCGTTCGTCCTCCGACCCGTTCTATCCAGGCGACCCGCTCCCAGCTATTCGATTTTCTCCGAACCGACCAGGCAAGACGCGCCCAACGATCAATTCCTGGGAGCGGTTCGGGTCCGTCACGCTAACCCGTGCTCACCGCTGGGACAATCGCCGGCGCGCCGGGTATCCTGGTATTTCCCTTCGGGGACGTAGCTCAGTTGGCTAGAGCACCGCCTTTGCAAGGCGGGGGTCGTGGGTTCGATTCCCATCGTCTCCACCACATAAAGCCCTGGTAGATCCTCTGCCAGGGCTTTTTCGCGCCTATGCCCAAGTCGTTTGCGCGCGTAGGTAACCGTCGTTCACATGAGCAGGCGGAGAGGTTACGTTCCAGGTGTGTAGCTGACCAGCGCGGCTCGGCCACCGGGGCCGTCGGTGTGCATGCTCAACACCGGGCCGACCCCAAGTACGTAGAACTTCAGTTCTTGGACCATTGGGTCTGTCGGAACAAGGTCGCGCGTCATCAGGACGTCCTTGTCGAAGAAGCCGAACGGCACCTCGACATGCTCTTGACCGACGGTGATGACACCAGCTTTGTCCTCGGCCTCGCCCTTGTAGTACTCCTGGCGATACGTCATCCCTGGCTTCGGGTTCGCGGGCATGGCGATGCCCGCTTGAGCTCCGTCGACACCGGCCTCGAAGGAGCCCTCGTGGTCGATCACCTCGCCGTCCTTGTAGTTGGTGACGTACTCGCCGAGGTACCAGATGTTGCCGTCCTTGTCCTGGGCGTACCAGTCCTCGGTGATCTCGACCGGCACGCCGCCCTCGCTCACAGTGTCGACGATTACGCGGGCCTCGATCCCGTTCGCGATCATCTTGGTCTTGTTGGTGACCTCAATGACCACGTCCTCGCTCGCGCCTGTAGGGTCCCCCTCGATATAGACCCACTTGCTGCCCGGACTCATCGGCCAATACGGGTTGTCAATGTCAGTGGTGAAGTCGTCCGGGTTCAGATCGACCGACTCGCTTCCCTGGGGTAGCGAACCGCTCTGAGGCGACGGGCCTGCGGCTACCGCG
>JANNNL010000255.1:0-13575 GCA_031398525.1 Actinomycetes bacterium
CCTTCGGCGTGGTGTCGGCGCCGATGACGAGCGCAACGTCGCAGAACCCGGCGAGGATCTGGGCGCGTGCCGAATCCAACGCTTGCGCCCCGGAGGCACATGCGGCGTAGCTACTGCTGATGCGCACGCCGCTCCAGCCGAGCTTCTGGGCGAACGTCGCCCCCGCGATGAACCCGGGGTAGCCGTTGCGGATCGTGTCGGCTCCGGCGACGAACTGGATGTCCTTCCAAGCCAGCCCGGCATCGGCGAGCGCAGCGCGCGCCGCGACCATGCCGTACTCGGTGAAGTCGCGACCCCACTTGCCCCACGGATGCATCCCGACGCCGAGGATGAACAGGTCCTGATCGCGGCTCACTGCGAGACCTCCTTGCCAGGGGTTGCCGGGGCCCAGACGAAGATGGTCGGACCATCGTTGAGATTGCCGATCTCCAGTTGCATCGGCATCCCGACCTTCAGCTCGGCGGCCGTGACACCGGCGGCAACCTGGCCGAGCACGATGATTCCCTCGGCGGCGAGTTCAACGGCGGCGAGCGAGTACGGCTCGAACGGCTCGGCGGCAATATAGGGCGGCGGCGGGGCGTAGCGGTTCTCGGCGTAGCTCCACAACGTGCCCCGCCGGCTGAGGGCCACCGGTTCGAGCACTGCCGACTCGCAGTTCGGGTTGGGGCAGTCGGTTGCCCGCGGCGGGAACACGTACGTCCCACAGTCGGGGCACTTCGCGCCGATCAGATGCGGCTCGGGAACGGCGGTGAACCAACCCTCAACGACGGGGGCATGGGTGGTGTCTGACACGAGCCCTGAACCTACAAGGCTCGCGGGGCGGTAGCGCAGGCCAAGGAGCGGTCAGCGAGCAAGGAAGACGCTGGAGCCTTGAGCCGCTCGAGTAGTGATGTGAGAGACGACGAGTGCCCCGGTCGCGGCGATTGCGATGGCCGCGAACGTGGCGAACCACAGCCAAGTGGCCGGGTTTCCACCGTCGAACACTCCTCGATGGATAATGGCGACCACGGTCACCGAGACGCCGAGGGCAGCCATCGCCGCCAGGTACAGCCGGATGGAGCTGAGCGAACGGCGCCGGGCGGCGGCCCAGGAGCACCAGGCCAGCGTGAGAAACGGACCTCCGTAGAACTGGGCAACTCCATCGGAAACCGGCCATGGCCAAGCGTCGGCTACGGCCGAACGGGCAACGAGCAGCCCGGCCCCGACGAGGGCGAAGAGCGCGGCCAAGGATCGCATCCCGCTCCTCTGCCAACTGGGAATCTCAGGTCCGTCCGCCTCGTGGGTTGGGTGTCGCCAGTAGACGAGGGCGAGTGCCAGCGATACCGGGCCGAACAACAGGTAGGCGATGACCCACACGAGCGCCGGAGTCAGATCGAGATCGAACGCGTTCCAGTTGAGCAGGGTCAACACCAGCATCGCCGTGGTGAAGATCGCCGTGGCAAAGAGCGTCTCGGCCACCTGCACCCAGCGACGGCAGAACAGCGACCCGAGGAGAAAGACCGCGCCGAACAGGTACAGACCGCCGACGAACCGGGCGTGCAGCGGCGGCAACTCGGCCCAGGTGAATTTCTCGTCGAGGAACTTGGGCTTGAACAGCCCGGCGTACGAGACGAAGGCCGCGTTGATGCCGACGAAGCCGACCCAGAGACGGTGCAGTAGCGGGATCTCATTCATGTCGCCATCGTGCGCCGTTGCCGGTCCGGGGTCAACCGTGCGCGCACGGAACAGTCGAGCGTTGGCACCTCACAACATCGGGGGTCGGGAACGTTGGCATGCTGATGGGAATGCAACCGTTCGACGAGGTCGTGACCGAACATGGTCCGATGGTGCTGCGAGTCTGTCGAGCCCTGCTCGGGCCGACCGACGCCGACGATGCGTGGTCCGACACGTTCATCGCCGCCTTGCGGGCGTACCCCGAGTTGCGCCCCGACAGCAACGTTCGGGGATGGCTGGCGACGATCGCCCACCGCAAGGCGATCGACATCTTGCGCAGGGCGCAGCGCTCGCCAACGCCACTGCACCCGCTGCCCGAGGTCGCGGCTCAGCCGTCGGCTGGGGCGGTGCTCGACGACGGCTTGCGGGTCGCACTCGATCGTCTACCGGCGAAGCAGCAGCGTGCAGTGACTTATCGCTACCTCGCTGACCTGGCGTACGCCGACGTCGCTGAGCTGCTCGAATGCAGCGAAGCCGCCGCCCGCCGGAGTGCATCCGACGGCATCGCCAACCTGCGTTCCCAGATGAAGCCCACGTCCCGAGAGGAGTTCTGATGATGTCTCACCCAACCGACGACGGTCTCGTCGCTGACCTGTTTCCACCCGCTTCCAACGACGACGCCACCGACCGACGGGTTCGCTTGGCCGAACGTGCCGCGGCCGAGGGATTGCTCGACGTCGCCTATCGCACGATCGATTCACCGGTCGGCCCGCTGCTGCTCGCCGTGACCGATGCCGGTCTGGTGCGAGTCGCCTTCGAGCGAGAAGGCCACGACACTGTGCTTGGTGAGTTGGCCGATGCCGTGAGTCCGCGAGTCTTGCAATCTGGGCGACGAACCGACGACGTCGCCCGGCAGCTCCACGAGTACTTCGATGGTCGTCGCCGGATGTTCGACGTCGCCGTCGATCTACGGCTCATCTCAGGGTTCCGCCGCACCGTCGTGTCGCACCTGGCCGACATCGCCTACGGCACCACGGCGAGCTACGCCATGCTTGCCACCCTTGCCGGTAACCCGGCCGCAGTCCGAGCTGCGGCGAGCGCCTGTTCCCACAACCCCATTCCGGTCGTGATCCCCTGCCACCGAGTGATCCGCAGCGACGGCTCCGTCGGTCAATACCTCGGCGGCACCGATGCCAAAGTCGCCCTGCTAGCCCTGGAGTCCGCCGCCTGACGAGGATCACGCTGCACGTTCGAGCACGCGACCTTCACGCATTGCTGCACGCACAACGCCGGGCTCGTGGGATCGATCGTCGAGCGACGCCTCGTCAACGACGACAAGGTCAATCGGCACCGGCATGTCACGAAGCTGTCGCAACCTGGCTCGCTTTGCCCGCGCCGCGTCGCGTGACTTCATCGATGTCCTCGCGCTGAACGGACTCGGCTCGCTACGTCTGGGGGGCGCCGAAGACTTCGGTTTCGACTTGGGCTTGGACTGGTTCGATGTGGTCTTCCTCGCAGGTGGTGAGGGCGGCGGCGATCACGAGTTCTGCGCCTTGGAGTTCTTTGAGGGCCGTGGCGGCGGATCCGGAGAGGGTGCGGGGGTCTTCGCCGTTGGTGATCGTGTCGAGTCGAGTGTGCAGGTCTTCGTCGACTTGGCCGGGATCGTTGTAGGCGAATCCCGCGGTCTTCATGCAGTCGGCCCACTTGGCCTCGGCGGCAACCATCCGTGGGTCCTGTTCGATCGCCTGGTCATTGGGGTTGACGTAGCTGCCGTTCAATTCGCTCGGGGTGTAGGCCTTGTCGGCCGAGGTGCGGGTGCAGCCGGAGGTTGACGAGAAGTCCTCCTCTTCGACGGCGCGAGCGTGATTCCAGTCGGGTGAATCGCCCCACAGGGCCCGGCGGTAGGCGACCTCGTCGGGGGCCGCCAGGGCATTCAGTGACGCGGTGTTCTGCGGTCCGGCTCCGAACGTGACGATTGGCTTGTCGAGTTGGGTGGTGATCCCGAGCCCGAACTGTTTGACGAAGTCCTCGCTGCGAACCCCGGTTGCCGTCTTGTCGCTGGCCATCGCAGCCTGCACCGATGCGGCATCAAGCGCGGTGTACTCGAAGCCCGCATCGGTCATGCAGGTGGCGATCAGCTTCTCGGTCGTGTCGATTCGAGCGCCGAGATCGGCTGTCGAGAGCCCGAACTCGGCCGCTGCGCCACTCGCCGACGCCGCGTCGACGGCCGGCGCGGCTTCGGTTGAGCCGCCGCAACCGGTCGCCGCGAACAGAACCACGGTGACGCCACCCGTGAGGCGATGTCGGATGGGGGATCGGGGCAATGTGCGGGACATCGTGTCCTCCTTGCGTACGAACACAGCAGGGGTGTTCATGTCGCACCATCGCGCCGCGCTCCTGAACGAGGACTGACCAGGGTTCGAGAGGCGGCCGCTACGAGTTGGTTGCGTCCAGGTATGCCTGGCCGCGGGAGGAGAGTTGATAGCCGACTTTCAGGCTCTCGGTCAGGCCGAGCGCCTTGAGTTTGCGGATGTTGAGTTTGAACGGGTCGCGTTCCATGCCGGTCATCTTGGCCAGGTCGGGGGCGCGCCGGGCGGGATACGAAGCGATCAGTGAGAGCGCTTGGCGGGTCCACGGCCCCGTCGGGCTGCCCGCGTCGAGTCGGCCGAGTCGAGTCGTCAACGACGTCACATCCGCGTCGGACAGATCGCCCGCGGCCGCGAGTTCGGAGCGCGGGTCGGGCTCGTCGAGAAAGCGGAACTCCACTCGGTAAACGGGCAGATCGGGACGCGCCGACAAGGCGTCACACGCCTCGTCCGCGCTGGCGAACCCGGCGCGGCGGGCATCGGCGTCGATGATCTGCAACGGGTCGACGATGTCGATGGCGGTGATCATCACCCGACCCGCCGGGGTGCGGTTGGGGCGACCGACGGCGGCTTGGGGTTTGGCCCAGCGTCGAAACGTGACGGTGATCGACCCGTCGGCGATGCCGGCCCAGGCCCATTGCGTGAACAGCATGTCGACCCTCCTTCCGGTTGCGGCCTTGATCGGACGCTGGCGCGCCACGGTGATCGGCCGCTGGCGCGCCACGGTGATCGGCCGCGAAACGGTCGAGGATACAGTCGCTCGACGTGGGGACTGAGCGCATTCGCATCGACGATCTGCGCACGCCGGAACTGTCGAAGATCCAGCAAATGGCGTTGGCATACGGTGAGTCCCGCCCAGTCAGCCTGACGATCGACGCCGTGTTGAGGGCCGCAGTCGAACGCGCGGGGCTGGACGACTTCGGGGCTGATGACTTCCGCGAGCGGCTTGAGCTGTGGCTCGACGAGATGGATCGTGACGAAGAGCGCACCGCACTCGGGCGGATGAGCTGGTTCGAAGAATGCGTCCGCCACTCGGCCAACCGGCTGCGGCAACACGAATTGCTCCGCCAGCATCCGGAGATTCGAGATATCCCAATCGAACGGCCGATCATCGTCGTCGGCCTCCCGCGATCGGGTACCACGCATCTCGTCAACCTGCTCGCCGCCGATTCCCGCCTGCGGTCGATGCCGTTGTGGGAGAGCTACGAGCCGATCCCGGTGCCTGGCGAGGAGCCCGATGGCCGATGGGATCGATGCAACGTCGCCTGGGAAGGCATGAAGGTCACGGTGCCCGCGGTAGCTGCCATGCACCCGATGTACCCCGATCACGTGCACGAGGAGAATCAGCTGATGATGGCCGATTTCTCCAGCTACAACGCCGAATGGACGAACCGCTGCCCGGCCTGGCGCGACCACTACCTCGCCCACGATCAGACGGCGCACTACACCTACCTGAAGACCGGGCTGCAGATTCTCCAGTGGTACCGGCCCCGGGAGCGGTGGGTGCTCAAGTCGCCCCAACACCTCGAACAGCTCGGCCCGCTGCTGGCCACATTCCCCGACGCCACGATCATCGTCACCCATCGCGACCCGGTCGCCGTGGTGCAGTCGACGATCACGATGCTCACCTACGCCGCCCGACTCGCCTACCGGTCGACGAAACCCGAGTGGTATCTGGCGTACTGGACCGATCGGCTCGAACGCTTGTTGACATCATCGGTGCGCGACCGTGGGCTGCTCCCAACGGGGCGCACGCACGACGTGTTGTTCCATGAGTTCATGGCCGACGAGATGGGCACCATCGAACGGATCTACGAGGTCGCCGACCTGCCGTTCACCGACGCGGCCCGCGCCGAGTTGGCCGCCTACATCGCCGATCATCCGCGGGGTCGCGACGGGCAGATGGTCTACGACCTGCGCGCCGATTTCGATGCCGACCCGGCCGATGTGCGGGCGCCCTTCGGCTTCTACCAGGAACGATTCGCCATCCGACAGGAAGTGTTCTGATGCCTTCGACGGAAGCGTTGCAACGGGCGGTTGACGAGCTGATCGATACCCGACCGGGTAAGGAGCTGCTGCTCCCCGTCTACGACAACCCGGCCTATCCGATCAACGACTTCATCTACCGGTCGGGCGGGTGTAGTGCGGCGTACATGATCGTCACCGACGCCGGCCGGGTGATCGTCAACACCGGGATGGGGTTCGAGGCGCCCCACCACCGCAAGGTGTTCGACGCCATCTGCCCCGGCCCGACGCCGTACATCTTCACCACCCAAGCCCATGTCGATCACGTCGGCGGCGTGTCGAGGTTTCGAGGTCCCGAGACGACCTACGTGGCGCAGGCTGACAACCCGGCTTGCCAGACCGATGACGCCCGCATCCAGCAACTCCGGATGTCGACGGCGATGATCTGGTTCTCGCACAACGTGGCGATCATCCGCCGATTGCTCAGCGAGAACCCCGGCATGCGGATCTCGCAGGACACGCCGGCGCCCGACGTCACGTTCACCGATCGACTTGCCTTGGCCGCCGGGAGCTTGCGGATCGAGTTGATCAGCGCGCCGGGTGGCGAGACCACCGACTCGATGATCGTCTGGCTGCCCGAGCATCGCACTGCGTTGGTCTCGAACCTGCTTGGCCCGCTGTTCCCGCACTTCCCGAACTTCAACACGTTGCGCGGCGACAAGTACCGCAAGGTCGAGCCGTATCTCGCCTCGGTCCGCACATTGCAAGCGTTGCAACCGGAGTTGTTGATCGTCGGGCGTCATGAGCCGATTAGCGGGGCAGAGTTGATCGACGCCTGCCTGACCCGGTTGCACGACGCCGTCGACTATGTGCATCGTGAGACGTTGGCGGGGATGAACGCCGGGCGGTCGGTCCACGAGCTGATGACGTCGATCACCCTGCCCACGGAGCTGCGGGTCGGGCAGGGCTATGGCAAGGTGGCGTGGGCGGTCCGCACGATCTGGGAGTCGTATGTCGGCTGGTTCACACTGCGCTCGACGACCGAGATGTACCCCGATCGCCGGGTCGATGCGCTGGCCGCGTTGACCGGAGCCTTAGGCCCGGCGGGGGCGTTGAAGCTCGCCCGACGGGCGCAGACCGACGGTGACCCGGTGCTCGCCATCCACCTCGCCGAAGGCGTGCTCGTCGGGTCGCCGGGTGACCCCGACGCGGCCGCCGTGATGGTCGGCGCCCACACGGCGCTGCTGGCGACCGGGGGCGATGAAAGTTTCTGGGAATCGGGTTGGCTCCGCCACCAACTCGCTATGTACGAGCAAATGGTCGGGGAGTGAAGGAGTAACTGTGGATCAACTGAGACTGGCCCTGGTGGGGTGCGGGGCGATCGCCGATTGGCATGTGAAAGCGATGAGCGGGGCGATCCGAACGGTCGTCGCCGCGTGCGTCGATTCCGACCCGTCGCGGGCCGCGGCGTTAGCGACGCGTACCGGCGGCGTTGCCTGCGCCACGATGGTCGAAGCCCTTGCCCTCGGGGTTGATGCGGTGGTGATCATGGTGCCGCATCACCTGCATGAGACGCTGGCGCTCGAGGCGTTCGCCGCCGGGGTTCATGTGGTGCTGGAGAAGCCGATGTCGCCCGAGCTTGATGCGTGCGAGCGAATTCTGGCGGCCGCCGCAGCGAAATCCCGACCGGGTATTCATGCTTGCCGAGAACGCCCAG
The DNA here is from genome assembly GCA_031398525.1 of Actinomycetes bacterium. Classification (GTDB taxonomy): domain Bacteria; phylum Actinomycetota; class Acidimicrobiia; order Acidimicrobiales; family Ilumatobacteraceae; genus JANMJD01. Next base: position 7,702 of record JANNNL010000255.1, read on the forward strand.
TATTGGCCCGAGGTGCTGATCGCCCAGTCGCAGATCGCCGCAGGTGCGATCGGCGAGATCATCACCGCTCGGTCGTGGCACAACTTCCCGCCACCGGCCGAGTTCTATCCGGGCGACAAGCCGTGGCGATTCCAGAAGGGGGCGATGGGTGGCGGGGTGGCGCTCGACACCGGTTCGCATTGGATGCGCCCGCTGCGGATGATCCTCGGCGAACTCGACGAGATTGTCGCGGTGACCGGTCGCATCTGGGAGCAGATGGACGGTGAGTCGCTGGTGCGAGCGCTCTGCCGCTTCGAGTCGGGTGTCGTCGCCAGCTTCGACATCATGCTGGCGACGGGCGCGGTGGCGTTGCAGCCGCACTTCCAGTTCACCGGAACCAAGGGTGAATTGATCATCTCGGCGCTCGGCGAAGTGCGCTTGTTCGACGGCAAGGATTGGCAAGGCGCCGTCGTCGGTCGCGGCAGCTATATGGATAGCTACCAGGGAGTTTGGCAAGACTTCGAATCTGCGGTGCTCGACGGAACGCCCCTCGCAGCGACCGCCGAGTACTCCCTCGGCGAGGTGCGAGCGGCGGTCGCCATCGAACAGAGCGCGGCGACCAAGCAGTGGGTGAAGGTGTGAGCGAAGCGAACGCCAACCGGCCGAGCGCCAGCGAATCGGGTGTCGATGGGGTCCGGAGGCGCAGCCCCCGTGTCGAAGGGCGCGGAGGCGTGGTTGACTACGACTTCTCGGGTGCCCGTGTGTTGGTCACCGGAGGCTCGAACGGCATCGGGCTCGGCATCGCCCGGGCGTTCCACCGGGCGGGTGGCACCGTCACGATCACCGGGACTCGTGCCTCGGCCGAGGAGTACGAACATGACCTGTCGGCCTTCACCTATCGACAGTGCGTGATGACCTCGGTGGAGCAGATCACCTTGTTGGCCGCGTCGATCGATGGGCTCGACGTGCTGGTCAACAACGCCGGCCAGAACTTGCCCGGCGGGCGTTCGGAATACGACCCTGATGTGTTCGACGAGGTCATCGCGGTGAACCTGTCGGCCGCGTTCCGCCTCTCGCAACTCTGCCGTCCCCTCCTCGTCGACTCGACGTTGGGCGCGGGAGGATCGGTGGTCAACCTGGCCTCGATGGGGTCGTTCTTCGGGATCGAAATCGTGCCGGGATACGGCGCGGCGAAGGCTGGCGTGGTGCAGATGACCAAGACGCTCGGCGTCGCCTGGGCACAGCACGGTATCCGGGTCAACGCGGTGGCGCCGGGGGTGATCGAGACGAACATGACATCGCCGATGCTGCCGTTCGACTTCATCACCAAGCCGATGCTTGAGCGCACCCCGATGGCTCGCTTCGGTACTCCCGACGACATCGCTCCGGTCGTGCTGTTCCTGTGCAGCGATTCCGCTCGCTACATGACCGGCCAAACCGTCGTGGTCGATGGCGGCTTCTCCGTCAAAGGCTGACGGCCCAGGTCGGTAATCTCGCGACGTGCATCTCACCACCGACCAACTCGACCAGTTCCATCGCGACGGGGTGATCGCCCTGCGCAATCTCTTCACGGCCGCGGAGGTCGATGCGATCACCAACCGGCTTCCGCGCCTATTCGCCGAGCGACGCCCCGAGAACTTCCGAGAGAAGTCGAGCGACGTGGTGCGCACCGCAATGGGCCTGCATCTCCGTGACTCGTTCTTCGCCGACCTCGTGCGCGACCCGCGGCTGGTGATGCCCGCACAGCAGATTCTCGCTGACGATGAGCTGTACATCCAGCAGGTGAAGGTCAACGCCAAAGAGGCGTTCACCGGCGAGCAGTGGCAGTGGCACTACGACTTCGCCACCCACCACCGTGAGGATGGGGTGCCCGAGCCGGTGGCGCTCAACGTACACATCTTCCTCGACGAGGTCACCGAGTTCAACGGGCCGCTCGTGTTCATCAAGGGCTCGCATCTCGACGGTCCCGCGCCGACCTCGCTCGACACAGTGACAACGAGCTACCCGCTGTGGACGGTCGCTCCCGATGTCGTGCGGCCGCTGGCCGAGCGCGGTGGCCTCTACTGCCCCAAGGGCGCGGCGGGAACGGTGCTGATCTTCGGCGACTCGATGGTGCACGGGTCGCCATCGAACATGTCACCGTGGGACCGGCGGATCTTCTCGGTGATCCTCAACCCGGTGCGCAACCACCAGACCAAGTTCGGTCGCCCCGATCACCAACACCATCGCGACTTCAGCCCAGTCGTGCCGCTCTCGCCGTCACCGGTGGGATGAGTTTCCGTCGCGCTTGCATATTCTGCATCTCGCCGTCAGCGGGCCGCGACGAACTTGTCGAACTGAGCGAAGCTGGCGACGAAGGCCTTGGCCCCCTGAGTGGCAACGATCGGTCGTAACGGCTTGGCCCAACCGCGTGGCTCAATCGCGATGCGGTAGTTGATCCGGGTGCGGTCGTTGCCCACGTCGGTGAATCTGACCCGCTCGACCATCGATTTGGCGAACGATGGCTTGATTGCCGTCACCGTGAACGCCCACAGCTGCTCGGGTTCCCAGGCGATGAACACTTCCTCGGCCGTCAACCCGTTGACCTTGATCGTGCGGGTCGCCCCGACTCCCTCGGCCGTCGGACTGGTGGTCACGCACGACTTGCAGTTCTTGAACCACACCGCCCAACTCGGATTGTCGGTCCACGCCGACCATACTTTGGCGGGAGCGGCCGAGATGACCGCTTCGAAATCGAACTTCCACGGCGCGGTGTCGGCAAACGCCAGGTCTTGCTGGATCAATCGGGCCATGAACCGCACCGTAGTCGCACGGCCGCCGATCGTTCACCGGCGAAAGGCTCGTCTGGCCATCCAATCGCCGATGGCACGATCGGGCCATCCGATGATTCCGCTAGTGCGGCATAGGGGATTCAGGGATCGCTGGTGTCGCCGCGGCTACTGGCGGCCGAAGACTGCCTGCGGTGTGAACCAGCGAATGCCTGGGGTTCGGGCGACGTCATCGGTGACGCCATGCCTGCTCCACAGAACGGTCAACGGTGAATCACGGTCGCCAACAAGAGATGCGGACTGGCGATGCAGCAGGTTGACCTGCCCGTTGTCCATGGGTCGGTCCTGCCATTTCACCTCGCCAATCAGAGCGGCGTTACCTGCTGTGTCAATGCCCACGACGTCAAGTTCGACCGCCTCGTCCTTCCACCAGCGGCCGATGATGAGATCGGGGGGGAATTCGCCGTCGGCCACCAATCGCACCGCGTGGCCGCGGGCGATCTCCTCCCACGTGGCTTCGACGTGGGCGTTCCAACGAGGCTCGACCCGCCGCAGGACCGCCGCGCCTTGGCCGCCGTCGATCAACTCGGCGTCCTGGCGCAGCACAGAGAACCAGAATCTCAGGTACGTGTCAACGAGCCGATAGAGCGGGTCGGTGGTCGTTGGAGAGCCGATTGGTCGTTCGGCAACGACGTAGCCGGAGCGTTGCAGATGACCAAGGGTGTAGTCGATTCGTTGTTGGGCTCGACTGGCAATTTTGGAACGCCGCACCGGTCCCCGGGCCATCGTGGCCAGCACTCGTTCGTACCCCGCTCTGGCGTCGAGGTCTTCGAACATGATGTCAACCGCGTCGCGTACGAGTAGCCCGGCCGGTGATCCGGCGAGTCGTGCCATGTTGTCGCTCGAGGAGAGGTTCGGGTCCCACTGCTTGAGGTGCAATGGATAGCCGCCACACGCGGCGTACGCCTCGACCATCGCCGGGGCCTGAAGATCGGGCAGTAGCTGGGCTGACTCCCACGGGTCGAGCGGGTCGAGCCGCAACTCGGGGTCGGCTCGGCTCGTCGATACAAGCCGCCGTCCGGCCCGATGAGGTGCCGCATCGCAGCCACGGCCGAGCCGCACAGAATCAGCAGCAGTTTTGCGTCCGCTGGCGGAGACTCGATGATCGCCGAAATCAGGTCGCCCAAGTCTTGACGGGCTGCGCCGAGCCGAGGAGCCTCGTCGAGGACGACCACGAGCGGAGCGTCGACTGAGAGATGCTGGAAGAACCGAAGGGCGGTCTCGATCGACTCGAACGACCCGCCGGCGAGGTGAATCCTGTCGCCCAGTGCCCGGGCGGCGGCCTCGTGGAGTCGGCTGACTTGTTCGGCTTCGGAGTCGTTACGGGTCGCCGTGAAGTACACGCACGGCAGGTCGGCCGTGAACTGCGAGAGGAGAAACGTCTTTCCGACTCGCCGTCGTCCCCATACGACGGCCAACCGGCTTGTACCCCGTTGAGTCGACTCCCATGCGGAGTTGAGTTCGCGTAGATGATGTTCTCGTCCAACTAGCACGAACCAATCGTACTACAAATGATTTGTAGTACAAACAGTTTGTAGTCAAATGGGAGGGTACCATATGTGCCGGTGGCGTCGGAGCTGGTGCGCCGGGGGTCACGAGGTGACGTACGTGGTGCCGCGTGAGTTTCATGCTGAGCTGGCCAAACGAGCCGTTTCGTTGTTGGCGACCGAGGATGGCGTTGGCGCGACCGCCGACCAAGTCGAGGCGTTCGTGCGGCGATAGCCCTACGAGAACGGGCTGGTTGGGCGGGTTTGGCGGGTGCCGTCGACGGTGATGTCGAGTTTCTCGTCGTAGAAGCACAGGAGCCCGGCGATCGGGGCCGATTCTCGGACGGGAGATGCATAGGACCAGACGAGATCTCGATGGATCGTGTCGCCGAGCCGCACGCTCCAGTAGTGCGCCTCTCCCTTGTAGGGGCATTGCGTCCGCGTCGACGACGGCTCGAGCAACTCGATGCGTACATCGGTGATCGGGAGGTAGTGCCGACTCGGGAGCGTCGATTCGAACAGCATCGTTGGACGGTGAGAGTCGGCGAGAACGACGCCATCGAGTTCCACGACGACATGGCGGGTGCTGCGCAGAATTTCGATGCGCTTATATGGGTCGCGAGCGTGGACGAAAACCTCCTCGTCCTCCTCGAACCAGTGGTCGAACGCCCCCCAACGCAGCGCGATATGGTCGCAAAGCGCGGCGTCGGGATGGGTGTACGACCGGGCGTCACCCAGCGCCGCATCGTTGAGGGCGTCGCGGGGGAAGAAGTACGTCGGGTAGAACGGTTTCTCCCACACGAGCAGGGGAGACGCGTCGGCGACGAAGCGCCCGTCGAGCATTACCCGGACCCGTTTGGGCGACGGTTCCATCCGAACTGAGGACTCGGTCGTGGTCATGTTGCAACGCTAGTGGCCCGCCGGAGCGACCATGACCGCCAGTCTGTTGCGGGCTATTGTCGGCGGGTAGGTGGCGCGCCGTGCGCCGATTCGGCGCCGCCGTCCCAGCCGGCAGCATCGAGCGTCAGCCAACCTTCGCGGACGACAGGTGTTGATGACGACAGGCGGGCCGCGTCGGTCGCAGCGACAACGGGGTCGGTGGTCCACTCGCCTGGCGCCAACTGCTGACGCCAGAGGAACGTGCCATGTCGCTCGGCTGGTGCGGGCATCCTCACTGCCTCATCATCGGTGAGGAGCGGTCCAACGCGGAACGATAGCTGTAACGAGGTGGTGAACGACTGGATGACCGAGTGCGGAATCGACAGCTCCTTGACGGGAAGGATGCCCGTGAAGGCATGCACCGAGGCTCGGGGGTCGACGAGCATGGTGACGTCCACGCCTCCGCTGGGGCCGGCGGCGATCATGAGATCGTTGCCCGGCCCCACCTGGCGGGTGTACGCCGACGAGGTAGCCGCCACCGCGTTCAGCATCGAGTAGTCGTCGCCGACGAAGTAGCCGATCAGCCCGTCGTCGTGAAGGTCGGCGTCGCCGAGCCGTACGGCGAACGACTGGCTCTCATAGCCGTATGTGATCGGTGCGGGGACGACTCCAGGTGTCAGCTGCCAGCTCTGATCGCCGGT
>JANNNL010000280.1:0-1596 GCA_031398525.1 Actinomycetes bacterium
TGCTGCTCGACGAGGTCGACAAGATGTCGGCCGGTGGGTGGAGCGGCGACCCGACCGCGGCGTTGCTCGAAGTGCTCGACCCCGCCCAGAACCACACCTTCCGCGACCACTATCTCGAAGTCGAACTCGACCTGTCGGATGTGGTGTTCATCGCTACCGCCAACGTTGCCGACACCATCCCCGGGCCGCTGCTCGACCGGATGGAACTGGTCCGCCTCGATGGCTACACGACCGACGAGAAGCTGCACATCGCCCGTCACCATCTTCTGCCCCGGCAGGTCGAACGCAACGCGCTGACCCTCGACGAGGTGTCGGTCACCGACGCGGCAATCGAGCGGATCGTCGCCGAATACACCCGCGAAGCCGGGGTGCGCAGCCTGGAACGCGAGTTGGCCAAGCTGCTGCGTAAAGCCGCCGCCCAGGTCGGCCGCGGGGTGACCACCCCGATCACCGTTGACGCCCCCGACGTTCCGTCATTCCTCTCTCGCCCCAAGTTCGTCGAAGAAGTCGCCGAACGCGTCAGCATTCCCGGGGTTGCCACCGGCCTCGCCGTCACTGGGGCGGGGGGAGACGTGTTGTACATCGAGGTGTCGACGTCCAACGGCGAACCCGGTTTGACCCTCACCGGCCAACTCGGTGAGGTGATGAAGGAGTCGGCGCAGATCGCTCTGTCATATGTGCGGGCACACGCCGACGAGCTGGGCGTCTCCCTCGAACAGCTCGGCCGCCGGTTCCATGTCCACGTGCCCGCCGGCGCTGTGCCAAAGGATGGTCCGTCGGCCGGGATCACGATGACCACCGCGCTGGTCTCAGCCCTGACCAATCGCCCGGTCAACCCGACCCTCGGCATGACTGGCGAGATCACGCTGCAGGGCAAAGTGCTGCCGATCGGCGGCGTCAAACAAAAGGTGCTCGCCGCCCACCGAGCCGGTCTGACCACCGTCGTGCTCCCGAAGCGCAACGGGCCCGACCTCCAAGACGTGCCCGAGGCCGTGCGCAGCCTGATGACCTTCCACCTCGCCGACACCTACGACGACGTGCTCCGAGTCGCCTTTGCGGCGTGAACCGCCGCGTTCAGCGTTCCACCCGGCGAAGGCCGTAGCCGTCGTCGGCGGCTTCGGGGGCGTTGAGGGCATTTGAGGCGACCATGTCGTCGTGAGTTTTCTGGTATTCCGACCAGTCGACCGACGCGGTCCAGTCCCAGACAAACCGCATGATCCGCACGTGCGGGTCAATCAGTCCGTTGACCGTCACCGCCCGCAGCCCGGCGAAGTAGTCGTTGCGGAACACCGTCGGGATGACCAGGCGGAGTTGGCCGCCCGCTGACAGTTCGGCGTTCAAACCCAGGCGGGCGACGCGGCCGTTGCCGTCGATGAACGGGTGGGTTTCGACGATCACCAGGTGGGTCATCACGGCGCGTTGGAACGGCGTCTGTAAGGCGTCGATGCGGTCCCAACCGGCCAGCAGCGTGCCGTACACGTGGGCGGGGTCGACAAACATGTGGTCGCCGACGCGATTGCGGATACTCTTGATCCGCCCCGGTTCGGTGTGCGGGCGGTGGGCCATCAGCCGGGCATGACGCTGCAGGACGAGTTC
>JANNNL010000316.1:0-4199 GCA_031398525.1 Actinomycetes bacterium
CAGCAAAACTGTGGGAAGGACAGCGTCAGTCTCGATCTGTCGCATCCCGACGGGCCGGCGATCCTTCGGCGTCTGTCCGCAGCATCCGATGTGGTCCTCGAGAACTTCCGGCCAGGGGTGATGGATCGCCTCGGCGTCGGCTACGAGTCCCTGGCCGCCGACAACCAGCGACTCGTTTACTGCGCGATCACCGGCTACGGGCTCACCGGACCGTGGACGAATCGCCGAGCCTACGCCACGGTCATTGGCGCCGAAAGCGGGTATCTGTGGTCCGAAAACCGGGAAGCCGGGCACGTCACCGCCCCGGCCGAAATGAGCCACGGAGACACCTATTGTGCCCTGTACGCCTCGAACGCGATCGTCGCCGCGCTCTACCAACGCGAACACACCGGCCGCGGTCAGCTCATCGATGTGTCGATGACCGAGTCACTGCTCAGCGCCAACGAGCATGCCCACGCCCACCTGCTCGACGATCTCGACCACGACAACCTGGTCATCAGCTTCGAGCCAAGCGCCTACCCCGTGTTCACCACGGGGGAGGGCCGCCAGGTGGCGATCTCGGGGCACCCCGCCGAGCGGGGCACGTTCGAGCGATTCTGCCGGGGCGTCAACCGGCCCGAGTTGATCGACGATGCGCGGTTCGCCACCATCGCGCTCCGCAAGCGGGCCCTCGTCGAGTTGATCGCCGAGCTGCAGGTCGGCGCAGCCCGCTTCCCCACCGCGCAAGATCTGGAGACGTCGTTCGAACGCGAGAGCCTGGCGATGGGCGTCATCCGTACCGTGCGCGAGGTGGCCGACAGCGACTGGTCGGCGGTCCGTAACGCCGTCGTCGAGGTGTCTGACCGGGCCGGCGGCACGGTACGTATCCCGAACTCTCCGTGGCATTTCAGCGACGCGTCCACGGGCGTCTACGGCGAACCGAAGTACCGCGGGGAAGACAACCGGGCTGTGTTGCAACGGGTCCTCAACCTGGACGACGCCGAGGTAGATCGGCTGGAAGCCACCAACGTGTTGTCGAGCCGCGTTCCAAACAACGCCACGCCGACCGCATGATCCACTTTCCAACCGAGCCGATGAAGGCCAACCTCGGCACCCTGCCGAGCGCGTCCGACGATGCCAATTGGGCCTACGAGGTCAAGTGGGACGGCTATCGCACACTCGCTTTCATTGTCGACGGACGCCTGAAACTGCAAAGCACCAAGGGCATCGACGTGACCAGCAAGTATCCCGAACTGGCCGGTCTACCGAGCGCGTTGGCGGTCCCCGACGCGGTGCTCGACGGCGAGTTGGTCGTGCTCGACGACGACGGCAAACCCCGGTTCGAATTGATCCAACGCCACGAGCGTCAGGCGATGTACTTCGTGTTCGACCTGCTTCATCTCGCCGGCCACGACACCACGGGCCTGCCGTACGAAAACCGCCGGGCGTTGCTCTCCCAGACTCTGGAAGCGGGCTCGAACTGGTCGGTACCCGACCACCGCATCGGGAACGGCGCAGCCCTCCTCGCCGCCACTGCGGCCCGTGGTTTGGAAGGCATCATGGCCAAGCGACTGGGCAGCACCTACCAGCCGGGCAAACGCTCGCCCTCGTGGCGCAAAGTCAAGAATCGGGTTCGCACCACGGTCACGATCGGCGGCTTCACCGCCGGAACCGGCAACCGGTCGGGCAGCTTCGGAGCGCTTCTCGTCGGCACGCCGCTGGCCGATGGTCGACTGCAGTTCGGCGGTGGGGTCGGCACCGGCTTCAACGCTGCGACACTCGAATCGTTGACCGCGACCATGCGGGCGTTGAGCGTGGCCACGAGCCCATTCGCCGCAGCAGTTCCCCGCGAATACGTCCGCACGGCGACGTGGATTCGACCTGAGCTACGAGCCGAGATCGAGATTGCCGAGTGGACCAACGAGGGTCTCGTTCGCCATGCCAGCTATCTCGGCCTGGTATAGCCGGACCACGTCGCTGGGCAGACGATGAGACCTGAACGTCAACTACCGCGGGGCGATGCCGTCTTGAGCGCCGCGTCGAGGTCTTTGCGAGCGGCCTTGAGGTTGGCGATCAACTGCCGACGAGCCGACGCAAGCGAGTCAACCTCGGCATAGGCATCGGAGCGCAGCGCGTCGAGTTCTTCGACCACCTCGGCCCGCTTGCGGATAGCAGACTGCAATCGCTCCTCGGCCTTCTGGTGAGCAGCCGCTACGAGGCGCTGCGCCGCGGTACGCGACTCGACGGTCACTCGCTTGGCCTCACCACGTGACGTCCGGGTGATCCGCTCAGCCTCGGCGGTTGATTCCTGCGCCAGTCGGGCCGCCTCGGCCCGGGCCGCAGCCACCGCTCGTTCAGCCTCGGCACGCGCCCCGAGCAGCGTTCGTTTCGCCTCGTCCCTCGCCGACTTCAACTCCGACTCGGCGGTCGTCATCAACGCGATCCGCTCGTTCTGCGCGGCACCACGCATCGCCTCGGAATCACGCTGGGCCGCCTCACGCATGGTCTGCGCTTCGATCTCGCCCTTGGCCCGTACCGACTCGGCATGGGCGAGGGCTTCGTGCGTCATCTCGCGTGCCGCGGTCTCGGCCTTACGACGGATACCCCCTGCGGCCTCGCTGGCGGCCTGCAACAACACCGTCGACTTCTCATTGAGCATCTCGACGACGGTAGAACCATCGGCGCTGGCCAACTGGCGACGCAGATCGATGATGTCGCGTTGCAAAGCTTCGTTTTCTACCTGCAGCCGAGCAACCTCGGAGGCAACCTGTTCCAGGTAAGCCCGCACCGCGGCGGGCTCAAAGCCCTTCTTGTCGACGGGAAACGTAGCGGCAGCGATGGCCTTGGGCGATGACACGTCCGCGCGGGCGAGCAGCCGCTCCAACATCTCCACTGGTTGGGCCATGCAACACCCTCGCTCGCCAAGTCTTCGCCCGGTGGTCGGCCAGACGATCGACCTTCCGGGCGGTGACGCTAGCTCGTCGGCAACAGCATTGTTGCCCGTTGGTCGCACTTGGTGGGAATTGGGTCCAAACAGCTACTTCGAGCGTCGGCGTCGTCACGCACCCGTCACCACTCTGACAAATGCAAGGCCGCTGAGCAGCAAAAACACGCACCCTCCGACGCGACGGATGATCCCGAGCGGCACGACCTTGGCCAGCGCTTGACCGACACCAGCCGCCAACGCGGCGACCGCACTCAGACCAGCGAACGCGCCGAGTCCAACCATCCACGGTCGTTCAGCGTTCGCCGCCAACCCGGCCGTGGCGAGTTGCGTGAGATCGCCCAACTCGGCGATCAATACGGCTCCGGCGCTCATCACCATCACTCTCCACGCCCCGAGTCGCTCGGGGATGGCAATCTCCTCGTCGGCTGCATCGTCGCCACTCGACCGGAGCAGACCAATTCCGCCAACGGCAAACAGCGTTCCCGCCGTCGCCGCGACCGCTCGATCGGGCAGCTTGGACAACAACGATCCAGCAACGACGGCCAGCACGACGTGGCAGGCGAAGGCGACGCTGACCCCCATCCAGACCTGCAACGGGCGGCGGGTCCGCGCCGTCATCAGCAACGTCGCAACCATTGTCTTGTCGGGAAGCTCGGCCAGGAATACCGCGGCGAAGGCGGTCAACAATTCAGCCATGTCGCCGTCGGTCCACGTCGCCAGCGTAGGCGGCGACGGTCCCGGCTACGCCAGACCGGTAACCGGGTGGGCAGACTCGACCGATGATCTTCACCCACGACGATGCCCTGCGCCGGCGGATCACCGCCAACGTGGCCGCCCATGATCGGACCACCGTTGAACTCGACGGGCGTCGTCATGCCGCGGTCGCCATCGTCGTGGTTGACAGCGTGCCCGGCTCGGACCCCGACGATCCCGCCGACATCGGCGATGACCCGCTCGGCAACGTGCCCGGACTCGCCACGACCGACCAGCATCTCGACGACAAGATGACCGCAGTTTCGGGCGGCGCGGCCTTCCTGCTCTGTCGCCGAGCGGCCCGGATGAACAGCCACGCCCGCCAGTGGGCCCTACCGGGAGGTCGAATCGACGCCGGAGAGACGGCCGAACAGGCGGCCTTGCGAGAACTCCGTGAGGAGTTGGGGGTCGACCTCGGCACCGATTCCGTGGTCGGAATGCTCGACGACTATCCGAGTAGATCGGGCTTCGTGATCACTCCGGTCGTCATCTGGGCTCCCGGCTCGGTCGAGCTCCTGCC
>JANNNL010000334.1:0-4282 GCA_031398525.1 Actinomycetes bacterium
GTGATCTGACCGTGGGGTCTGTAGATATCTGAGTGGGGCGTCGGCTGGGGCCGACGCCCCTCCTTCAGTTTCTATGCTGGCTTCGTGTCCGCCGGGCAGGTAGGCACAGACGTCGAAGAGGTTGCCCTCGGGGTCGGCAAGGTTGGCGATCGAACCGTATGGCTCGACCCGATCGGCCCGGGTACGGCTCGCCCCCAGGTCGATGAGGCGATCGACCTCGCCGACAAATTCATCGGGTGAGCAGGCCAGATCAAGGTGGACGCTGCCCGATCGGTGGGAGCCGCGTTGGATGCCGATGCGACGGGTTCCGTCGGCCGATGCCAGCACCTGCCACCGGTCCCCGTCCTCCCGCTCAACTTCGACCAACCCCATGGACGCGCACCAGAAGGCGGCAAGGTTGTCGGGGTGCTCGGCGTCGAGGGTGATCAGATCGAATGAGAGCACGGCTACACCTCGGCCAGGTGCAGCATGACCTGCAAGAGCACGTTGGCGCCCGCCGCGATGTCCGCGGGCTCCGTGTATTCGGCGATGTTGTGACTCAGCCCGTTGACCGACGGCACGAAGATCATCGAGGTCGGGCAGACCCGGGCGAGCATCTGGGCGTCATGACCGGCCCCGGACGGCATGCGCATGTGGCTCAGGCCGTGACGTTCGGCGGTGGCCTCGACAAGGTCGATCATCGAATCGGCGAATGTCACCGGTTCGAACCGGGCCAACTCCAGGCGCGCCACAGCGCAGCCCTCGGCGTCGGCGAATCGGTCGATCGCGACAGCCATCTCGGCCTCGGCCGCTTGGAGGAGCTGTTCATCGGTGTTGCGCAGGTCGAGCGTCATGACCACCCGGGAGGCAACGACGTTGGTCAGGTTGGGAAACACGTCGAGGCGTCCCACCGTAGCGACCTGCGTCCCGCCCATCCGCTGAGCGATCAGGCGGGCCTCGGCGGCAATCTGCGCCGCAACGACGAGCGGGTCATGGCGCAAGGCCATCGGGGTGGTACCGGCGTGCGCCGACTGACCGGTGATCGTCAGCTCCTGCCATGAAATGCCCTGCACGCCGGTGACGCAGCCGATGGTGACGCCGGCCTGCTCCAAGACCGGGCCCTGCTCGATGTGCAACTCGACGAAAGCGTGGGGAAAGTCGGCCGCCGGGCAGGGGGTCGACCCTGCGTACCCAATCCGCTCGAGTTCATCTGCGACCCGCGCCCCGTCGGGAGCAACCCGGTCGAGCGCCTCTTCGACCGAGACTCCCCCGACGTAGACGAGGGAGCCAAGCATGTCGGGAGCGAACCGCACCCCTTCCTCGTCGGTGAAGAACGCCACCTGGATCGGTCGTCGCGTGATGATGCCAAGCGTGGCCAGGGTTTCGACGACTTCGAGGCCGGCGAGGACCCCCAGGTTGCCGTCGAATCGCCCCCCGGTGCGGACGGTGTCGATGTGCGACCCAGTCATGATCGCCGCCGCGTGCGGGTCGGAGCCGGCTCGGGTCGCGACCACATTGCCGATCGCATCGATCGACACCGCCATGCCCAAATCACGCATCCAGGCGACAACCAGGTCGCGCCCATCTCGGTCCTCGTCGGTCAGGGCGAGGCGGGCGACGCCACGCTCACCGCTGGGGCCATGGATCGCCCCGATCTCGCCCAGCGCTTCCAGCCGGGCCCACAGCCGGTCACCATCAATCCGCAGATCGCTCAGGTCCATCTCACGCCTGCCCAAAGTTGAAGGCGGCGACCTCGTGCAGGGCCTCGACGAAACTCGTGACCGCCCCGGCGAACAACGACGCGCCATGCGCTGCAGTCGCCGTGGTCGGGTCGCCGATATGACCATCGGGGCCGAAATCGTTCGACAACCAACCGAAGCTGACCTTGCCCCCGAACCGGACGTAGCGGTTGTCGGCTAACCCAGCGGGCACGTTGCGCGCGGCCGTCGACATCTCGACGAGATCGGGCCGCAGGTGGAGCATCATCGAGGTCTCCTCGGCCCCGCCATGCACCCCCATGCCAAGTTCTTCGGGCGGGGAGGCTCCCCCTTGATCCGGGGGCACCCCGGGGTGGGCCAGGAATGTCATCAGGCCATGATTCAGGCGAAGTTCGCGGTTGGCGACATTGACCAGCGCGCTGTTTCCCCCGTGGCCGTTGAGGAAGACCAGACGCCGAGCCTGCGTGCGGGCGATGCAGCGGCCCAGGTCATCGAGGACGGCGAGCAGCGTCGTGGCCGACAGCCACACCGTGCCGGCGTTCCAGGCGTGCTCGTTCGACTTGGTGTACGACAGCGTGGGGAGCAGCCAGACATCAAGCCCCTCGACCACCGCGCGGGCCGCCGCGGCCTCGGCCACCGTGGTGGCGATGACCTCGTCGGTATTGAACGGCAGATGCGGCCCGTGCTGCTCGATCGCGCCCAGCGGCTGCACGAAGATCGACGATTCGCTGATGGCGGACGCGACCTGTGGGCCGCGCAGATCACCCAGGCGTTGAATGTTGCTCACGGCGATCGACCGTATCGGCGTCGCGGCCCCAGGCCAATCACCCAGACGCTCCGAGGGTGCTGGCACAATGGCGTGATGCAGCGATGGCATGTACTCCCGGGCGGCTTGTGACGTCCCGTCTCGATCAGCGCCACGGGCTGGGCGCCCCGCAACCCGACCTTGACGCCATCGTCATCGGAGCGGGCCACAACGGCCTCGTCTGCGCCAACTACCTCGCTCGGGGAGGCCTGCGCACGTTGCTGGTGGAAGCCCGTTCCAGCGTTGGCGGGTGTGCATCGACCGAATCGGCATTTGGGGTGCGGGTCAACATCTGCAACTGCGACCACATCACCTTTCGTACGACACCGGTGCTCGATGAACTACAACTGGCCAACTTCGGGGTCAGCTACCTCACGGTCGAGCCCGGGCAGTTGAACATCCCGTGGTCGGGCGGCCCGGCGTGGCCCGTGTTCAAGAGCGTCGAGACCACGCTCGAAGGCCTCTCGATGACGTACCCCGGCGAAGTGGACGGCTATCGGCGGTATGCCGCAGCGGCGATGCCTGTCGTCGAGTTGATCTTCGCTGCCGCCACCCAGCCGCCCAGCGTCGGCGGACTGGCTCACCAGGTCGCATCCAAGCGAGGTCGTGGCGTGTCGACCCTGCTGCGATGGAGCCGCATGAGTGCGGCACAGGTGATGCGCCAGTACTTCACCACCGACGAGGTGATTGCGCCGGCGTTGGCGACCGGCCCGGCCGTGTGGGGGCTCTCCCCCGAGATGCCGGGCACCGGCCTGGGGGCGCTCACCTATGCCATTCGCCATGTCGCCTCGGTCGGGCGACCGATCGGTGGCAGCGGAGCATTGACCCACGGATTACGTTCAGCGTTCGAGGCCCGCGGCGGCCAGGTATGGACCGATGCCCGGGTCGAAGCCATCCTGTGCAGTGCCAGGGCCGTACGCGGGATTCGACTTGCCGACGGCACCGAGGTCACCGCCCCTCGGGTGATCTCGGCCTGCGACCCGCACAGCACGTTCGTCGATTGGTTGGAGAACCCCCCGGCCGGGGCCGGGCCGGTGATCGATCGATGGAGGGCAACCCCTCACGCCGAGGGCTACGAGTCGAAGATCGATGCAGCGATCACCACACTTCCGCACTATCGCCAACTCGACGATCGGCTCGTCGACCGATTGGGGTTCAACCCGTTGCATCCCTCGGCGATGATCGTGCCGAGCGTCGCTCAGATCGGTGAAGGCCACGCAATGATGGCGGCGGGCGAGGTGATGAACACTCCCATCCTGTTTGCCAATCTGCCCAGCGTCCTCGATCCGACGATGGCCAGCCGAGACCATCAGGTGTTCAGCCTCGAAGCCTTGTTCACGCCGTACCGCTACGTCGGCGGATGGAGCGGAGCGGGCGAGCCCCGCCGCTGGCTGCAGCAGTACGCAACCACCGTCGACGACGGGTTTCTGGCGGGGGTGGCGGACTGGCGGGCGATGACCCCCGACCGCTACGAGTCGGAGTTCCACCTACCGCGCGGCCACGCGACGAGTTTCGGCGGTGGGCCGTTGGCGGCGCTGCGATCGAAGCAGCCCGAGCTGACCAAGTACGAGACGCCCGTCGCCGGGCTGTACCTCACCGGGGCGGCGACGTTCCCTGGCGCTGGGATCTGGGGAGCCAGCGGGCGCAACTGTGCGACCGTTGTCCTTCGAGATGGCGGGGCGCTCAGGCGTCCTTGACGGTCCAGTCGCGCTTGGCGACCGGGTCTTGATCACTCCACGGAAAGTTGATCCACTGATCGGTGCGCTTCCACACGTACTCG
>JANNNL010000371.1:0-5324 GCA_031398525.1 Actinomycetes bacterium
TGACCGAGGTGCTCGATCAAACTCAGGCGGCCGTTGCGGGTCTGCGGCGCATCCTCGGCGTGCACGATATTCCCGACGGCCCTCCCGAACCGGCCCAACCAACGACCCTCCCGCCGGGCAGGCTCGGGGTGACCATCGAGGGTGTCGACTTCGGCTATCGGCCGCGGCTCGGTCTCGATGAGGATGGCACGCTGGCATTGCACGGAGTCAGCCTGACGATCGCTCCCGGCGAGCAGGTTGCCCTCGTCGGCGCGACCGGGTCGGGCAAGAGCACCCTTGGCCGTCTGATCGTGCGGCTCGCCGATCCGACGGTTGGTCGCATCATGATCGGTGGTGTCGATGTGCGCGACGTTGCCAACGATGATCTGCGCGCCCGGGTGATGCTCGTGCCCCAAGACCCGTTCCTGTTCGATACGTCGATCGAACGCAACCTTGTGTTCGCCCGGCCCGGAGTCGACCATGACGGTATTGTCGCCGCGTTCGACGAGTTGGGTTTGGGGGAGTGGGTGGCGACCCTGCCCGACGGCCTCGACACCGAGGTGGGCGAGCGCGGCGAGCAGCTCTCGGCCGGCGAACGCCAGCTCGTGGCGTTGGCCAGGGCATATCTGGCTGACCCCGATGTGCTGCTGCTCGATGAGGCGACATCGGCGGTCGATCCACTCACCGAAACCCGCCTCGCTCACGCCCTCGCCCGCCTTGCTGCCGGTCGCACGACGATCGCTATCGCCCACCGCCTTTCGACGGCCGCGCGGGCCGATCGGGTGGGGGTGATGGACCAGGCGAAACTGGTGGAAGTCGGCCATCACGATGAGCTGATGGCCGAGGGTGGCGTGTACGCCGGGCTGTTCGCCGCGTGGATGTCGGCAACTGAGACCGCGCCCGGTGGGCCTGAGCGCGGGTCTTAGCGTGGGTCGACGAGGACCTTCACCGCATGGCTTGGGTTGTCTCCAAGCGCAGCCATCGTAGTCGGGAGTTCAGCGAGCATGACGGTCATGTCGTGTAGCGGCTCGACCCGCACGTGGCCGCCCAAAATAAGGTCCATGGCCAGGGGAAACTCGTGATGGAGGTAGCCGAGCGAGGCTATCATCGTGATCTCCTTGCGGAGCCACGAGCCTGGGTCGATCGTCGCTTGGCCACCGGCCAGCCCGACCAGGTTGATCGTGCCGCCTTGCCGGGCGAGGTCGGCTGCAGTTTGTACGGTGGCCGGCACCCCGGCACACTCGAACACCAAGTCCGCTCCGTGCTTGGCGAACGCTTCGCGCGCCTCGTCGGGTGAGAGCGCTTCGTCGGCCCCGACGGTGAGGGCCGTCGCCCGTCGCGTCGGGTTGAGGTCGATGGCGACCACCCGACCGGCTCCGTGGGCCCGGGCGACCTGCAAAGTCAGCAATCCGATCGGTCCGCATCCCTGCACGATCACTGTTGCGCCAAGTGGAATTGGCGTGCGTCGAACGGCATGGAGGGCAACCGTGGTCGGCTCGACGATCGCTCCCTGCACATCGCTCAGCCCCGTAGGGACTTCGACCAGTCGGCTGGCGTCCATCGCCACCTGTCTGGCGAATCCACCGTGGGGCGGAGCAAGCGGATCGCGCCCGACCATTCCCAAGAACGCCGTGGAGCAATACGTTCCCCGCCCGGACCGGCAGTTGCTGCACCGCCCGCAGGGCGACGCGACGGCGGCCACGACCCGGTCACCTTCGGTCAACCCCGGTACGCCCTTGCCGACCGCGCTGACGGTGCCGACGAACTCGTGACCGCAGATCGCCGGGTTGTAGGGCGTGTGGCCAAGGTAGCCGTGGACGTCGGTGCCGCAGATGCCACAGAGGTGTACATCGACAACCGCCGTCCCGGGGCGAGCCGTTGGTTCGGCCATCTCGACCAACTCGAACTGACGATGACCGGTAACCAGACCTGCCTGCATCGCGCCGAGCATAGGTACCGGATAGTCGGCCAAGCCCATCGGCGACCACCGTGATCAATAGGGTGGCGCCATGAGCATCGACAAGGTGGCCGTGGTGACCGGCGCGGCTTCGGGGATCGGTCGAGCGACCACTGAACTCTTCGTCGAACGAGGGTACGGCGTAGTCGCCGTCGACCTCGATGATTCGTCGTTGACGTGGTGCGCCAATCACGAGCGGATCGTTTCATTTGCCGGCGACATTGCTGAAGATTCCACCAATGAAGCCATGGTGACGGCGGCGGTCGACCGGTGGGGCCGGCTCGACGTGGCGATTCTCAACGCCGGCGTCGCCGGTACGCGACCGTTCGAAGCCGACGGCGCAATCGAGCGATTTGACCAGGTCATGGCCATTAATGTGCGCGGTGTCGCTCTTGGTATCCGCTACGCCGCGCCAGCCATTCGAGCGTCGGGTGGGGGAGCGATCGTCGCCACGGCGTCGACCTCAGGCCTGCGCGGCGATCCTGGTCGGTGGGCGTACAACACATCGAAAGCCGCGGTGATCAACCTCGTGCGCGCTGCGGCGCTCGACTATGCAGCGCAGGGGATTCGGATCAACGCGAT
Organism: Actinomycetes bacterium; assembly: GCA_031398525.1. GTDB lineage: Bacteria > Actinomycetota > Acidimicrobiia > Acidimicrobiales > Ilumatobacteraceae > JANMJD01. Next base: position 2,519 of record JANNNL010000371.1, read on the forward strand.
TGCCCCCGGGCCGACGGAATCGGGTCTTACCCGCAAGCTGATCGACCTGCCCGACGCCAGCGATTCGATGACGCGCCGGGTGCCGATGCAACGGTGGGGAATGGCCCGCGAGATCGCCGAGGCAATGTGGTTTCTCGCTTCACCGGCGGCATCATTCATCACCGGTGTGACGTTGCCGGTCGATGGTGGGCTCAGCGCCAACGCCGGCCACTTCGACCTACCCCGCCTCGACTAGCTCGCCCCGTTTGCTGAACGCACTGATCCGCACTGGTCAGCGCTGCACCCCAGGAGTTCATATGGAGATCGTTCTCGTTCGTCACGGCCAACCCGAGTGGATCCGTGATGGCCTGAATGTCACCGACCCGCCCCTCACCGAACTTGGCCACCGTCAGGCCGAGGCGATGGCGGCGTTCCTCGCCGCCGAGCAGTTCGATGAGGTGTTCGTCTCTCCGATGACCCGCGCCCGCCAGACGGCCGCGCCGCTCTATGAACGGCTCGGACGCCCGGAGGAGATTCACCTGTGGCTCGAGGAGATCCGCGACCCAACGTGGCATGGCTCCCCGGCTGATCATGCCGAGAAGGCCTTTCGGGAGGAACGCAGCCGTCAGCCCCAGGAGCAATGGCGCGGACTCGACCATCTCGGCGGAGAACGGACCAGCGACTTTGTCGCCCGGGTCCGCGAGGGTTGCGGGTTGTTCCTCGCCGAGCGCGGCATCGAGCGAGTGTCCGACACGTTCCCAGTGTGGTCGTTGCCGAACCCCGATCTGCGCGTCGCCCTCGTCGCCCACGCTGGGACGAACACGGTCATCATCAACCATCTGCTCGGTTTGGAGCCGGTGCCCTGGGAGTGGGAGCGACTGGTGCTCGGCCACGCCTCGGTGAGTCGGCTGGTGTCAATGACGATCGGTGACGGTGCCGCGTTCTCGCTCCGCAAAATGTCCGATCTGGAGTTTCTCGCCCACCGGGACCGCACCGGGTGACGGGTGGTTTGGTCGAGCCGGGCCCGATCGTGACGTTGTCGACACGCGATGTATACCGCAATCCGTGGATCTCGGTTCGCGAGGACCAGGTGCGGTTTCCTAACGGCCACCGGGGCATCTACGGCGTCGTGACCTGTGCTGGAGCGGTCGGCGTGCTGCCGTTCGTCGATACCGACCACGTGCTGCTCGTCCGCCAGTTCCGCTACGTGATCCAACGTCCGACGTGGGAAATGCCCACCGGCGCGGTCAACCCGGGTGAGTCACCCGAGGACGCGGCGAACCGCGAACTTGCCGAGGAAGCCGGGTTTCACGCCGACCGATTGGAGCGGGTCTCGACGTTCAACACGTCCAAGAGCGTCGTCGACGAGGAGGCCGTGCTATTCCTCGCGTACGACCTTCGACCCGTCGTTGCCGAGGCCGATGAGACCGAGCAGATCGCGACCGCAATCTTCGAATTCGACGATGTGCTGGCGATGGTGGAGCGCAGTGAAGTCGTCGACGCGATGACGGTGATCGCCGTGCTGCTCGCCGCCCGCCAACGATGAGTCCTGCCGCACGTCGTACCATCCGGGCATGCCCGACGCGATCGACCTCGACCAGCTCAAGCTCTACTCGTTCCAACTGTTCACCAAACTCGAAGGTGCCGTCACCGCCGGCATGATCCATCTTGGCGACCGGCTCGGGTTGTACGCCGCGATGGCTGCCGCTGACGAACCGTTGTCGACCCTGGAGTTGGCGGACCGGGTCGGGCTCACCGAGCGCTGGGTACGCGAGTGGGCCTACAACCAGGCCGCCTCCAAGATGATCCAGGCCTCGCCCGACGAGCGATTCTCGCTCTCGCCCGAGGCTGTGGCGGTGTTGGCCAGTCCCGATCACCCTGCGTTCGGCATGGGCATGTTCCACCGGTTCCCCCAGACAATGGCCGCACTGGAAGCGATGCCCGAAGCGTTCCGCACTGGGCTCGGCCACGACTACGACAGTCATGGGTGCGAGGGTGCCGTGGGCATCGAACGCAGCTTCGAGCCGTGGAGCAACGCCAACCTGGTCCCTGTTGTGCTGCCGGCGTTGGACGGTGTCGTGGAGAAGTTGGCAGCCGGGGCATCCGTCGTTGACATCGGTTGTGGGGCCGGGGGAGCGGTGTTGCAGATGGCCCGAGCGTTCCCTGCATCGCGGTTCACGGGATACGACATCTCGCAGTTCGCCCTCGGGAGGGCCGCCGAGAAACTCGAAGCGTCAGGGGTGACGAACGCGACGTTCCACGATCCGCGGATCTCGCCGTTGCCCACCGACGGTTCGGTCGATGTGATCACCACGTTCGACTGCATTCACGACATGACCCACCCGCAGGAGATGATGGTGGCGATCCGTATGGCCTGGCCGACGATGGCACGTGGCTGCTCGTCGACATCAAGGCCCGCGACACGTTCGCCGAGAACGCGCTGAAGAACCCGATGGCCCCGCTGATGTACGGCATCAGCGTGCTGTCATGCATGTCATCAGCCATGTCCGCCCCTAATGGCGCGGGCCTCGGCACCCTCGGTCTCCCCGAATCAAAGGCCCGCGAGATGGCCACCGTCGCCGGCTTCACCCGCTTCACGAAACTCAACGTCGACCACTCCGTCAACGCCTTCTACGAAATCCGCCCCTAACCCGCCGCCCCAAAACCCCCCCCCCCAAACCCCCCCCCCCAAACCCCCCCCCCCCAAACACCCCCCCCCCCCCCCCCCCCCCCCCCCCCCCCCCCCCCCCCGGGGCCCCCCCAGTGCCGGTTAGACCGACCGATACAGGGCCCCCTGGTGTAATGCCCGGGCCCGGGGGCCCCCCCC
>JANNNL010000400.1:0-5422 GCA_031398525.1 Actinomycetes bacterium
GTGGTGTCGTGTTTGCCGTTGGATTCTTCGACGACATTTTTGATCTATCGGCTCCCGCGAAGATCACCGGGACGGTCGTTGCGGGTGTGGTGCTCTCGGCGTTTGGCATCACCATGTTCAACTTCCGTGTTCCATTCCTCGACCTCGTTCAACTCGACGACTGGAGCCCGCTGGTCACCGTGCTGTGGTTGATCGGCATGACCCAGGCCGTCAATCTGATCGACGGCCTCGACGGGCTGGCGGCGGGGATTGTGGCGATCGCCGCCGGATCGTTCTTTCTCTATGGCACGCATTTGAGCGAGCTCAACCTGCTCGTCGAGCCCAACATCGGTCCGTTGATCGCGGTCATTGCAGTCGGTGTATGCGTCGGCTTCCTGCCGCACAATTTCAACCCGGCGCGGATTTTCATGGGGGATGGCGGCGCGCTGTTCCTGGGGGCCCTGATGGCGACGTCCACCAGCGTGGTCGGGGGGCGCGCCAAGACCGGAGGAGCTGGCGTCACCGAGGGCTTCGCTGGTCAAACATATTTTTTTCTGGCACCGCTGTTCATCCCGCTGTTCATCTTGGGGGTGCCCATCCTCGACATGCTGTTCGCCATCCTTCGCCGCGCCACTCGCCGCCAGGGCCTGGCCACGGCCGACAAGGGGCACCTGCATCATCGCCTGATGGATTTGGGGCACGGCCAACGGCGCAGCGTGCTGATTCTGTGGTTGTGGACTGCCCTCCTGTCGGGCTTTGTGCTCTACCCGGTGTACAGCGGCTCGGGTACGGCAATTGCTCCCTTTGCGATCATTGCCCTCGGGTTGGCGCTCTACACGGTGCTGCACCCGCAAATCCGCCGCACCCGCGATGCCGCCGAATGACGCTCGACACCTGCCACGGGGCGCGGTGACGCGAACCCGGTCACGGGCCTAGACTTTGCGGTGGCACTTACCTGGCGGGAGGGCGAGTGCGTTACCCGGAGGTGGGCGTGTTGAGACGAAATTGGTTGAGCAGGAGGAGGAAGCCGTCCGCGGCGCGTCCACCGCGCGCCCAAGGTCTAGTCGACGGTCGGCTCATGCTGAACGCTTCCGCGGCGATTCTCGCAGTGACCGGGGTGGTCGGGGGCATGCTCGTCGTCGCGAAGAGCGACACGACCAATCTGCACGGCGAACCAAACTCGGCATGGCTGGCCGGTGGTCAACTTGGTCGGGTTCTCCTCGGCTCCATCGGCGGCACTCGCCCAAGTTTTGGGATCAAAGTCGGCGACCCGGGTGCCGACTACGACGTTGCTACGGCCGGAGATCTCGTCCTCGTGCAAGACCGAGCGACCGGTGAGGTCGTGGTGCTCGATGGTCGCAGCGGCGACCAGGTCGACAAGTTTTCCGCACCAAAGCCGACCGACGATCGACCAGCGATCGTCGGTGCTGGCGATAGTGCCTACATCATCGATGCGGCGGGCTTTGAGGTCTTCAAAGTCAATACCGACGGCTCAACCGGCCAGCCGGTCACGGTCGACGGGGGCTTCACCGACTGGGTCGGCGCGTTCGATGGTCGCCTGTGGATGTTCGACCGGGCCGAAGGCGACACGGTCACCTTCGATGGGGAGTCGGTGAATCGGGCCGGGCTCACCGACCCCGATTCCAACATCGCTCTCAGCGTGCTCGGCGATGACCCGGTCGTGCTCGACCGCACCGCTGGGAAATTGCACTGGCCGCGCCGCTCCCAATCAATCGAGATCACCGGGGCCGAGGACGGGGTGTTGCAGGCTCCGGGTCGAGTCGCCGAATGTGCGACCGTCGTCGCCGGAGGTCAGCTCAGTTGCATCGACTCCCGCGGGATCGTCCGGTCGATTCCCATGACGATCGACGAGCCCGACACCGCGCAGTTGTTCGCCTCATCCGACAACCTGGTGGTTGCCTGGCCGGGCCGCGACCGCTTGGTGACCGCGTCGTGGCACACCAATTCCACGGGCGAGGCGACGCGGCGCGAACCATCGGCTCGGCCCATGGTGGGTCACGAGGCAATTGGCCAGTTGCTCGTCGATGATCCCGGTAGCGGATTTTCGTTCTCGGTCGACGACGGTGCGATCACCGACCTCGAGAAGTTCTCGAAGGAGACCATCCTCATCTCGGCCGACGGGCAGGTCGATGATGGTGGCTTCGTCGCTAGCGATGGCGAATCCAATGCCGTGGCCGACTTGGGCACCAACGCCGAAAGTAAGCCGCTGGTCGATACCAACGGCCTCAACGACCCACCCAAGGCCACCGACGACGTCGCAACGACCCGCGTGAATCGTCAGGTCGAGCTGCCCGTACTGGCAAACGACGTCGACCCCGAAGGTGACGTGCTGGCGATCATCGACCACACCGAGCCGTCGCCGGCCGATGCCGGAGAGATAGAGATCATCGGCGGCTCGATTGTCCAGTTCACCCCGGGCGACACCCCGGGCACGGTGACATTCGAGTACACGATCACCGATCCCGACGGGCTACGCGACATCGGCAAGGTAACGATCAAGGTTATCTCAGATCTCGAAAACACCGATCCGACGGCGGTCGACGACGAATACGAGACGCCAGAGGGTGTAGCGATCGAGATGTCGGTGCTCCAGAACGACACCGACGATGAAGGCGATGAGCTGAACTTCGACGAAGGTCTGAGCAAGCCGGCGAACGGCAGCGTCAGCCCGCTGGGATCGAAGCTCGTGTACACCCCCGATCCCGGGTTCACCGGACCCGACAAGTTCGATTACTTCGTGGTCGACGGCCACGGCGGACGGTCGCGGGCAACGGTGCAGGTCAATGTCACCCCGAGCACCGGGAAGAACCGGGCACCCGATGCCGTCGACGACCGGTATCCCATCGCGGTGGGTGAAAGTCGGACGGTCAGCCTGCTGATCAACGACACCGATCCCGATGGCGAGATCGTGTCGATGACCGACCTGCCTGAAGTCGAAGGTCTCACGCTGACGTTGCTGCCCGATGATCGGGTCCAGATTCAGGTCGCCGATGGGGTGGCGGGTACTCGGGTATTCCCGTACACCATCGTCGATCCTGGCGGCCTCAAGGACACGGCAAATGTGTCGATCGTCGTCACGGTGTCAACCAAGAATCATGCACCGATTGGGCGCGACGACAATCGAACGAGTTCGGGCCAGGCCGTCTTCATCGAGCCGACCGTCAATGACTACGACGAGGACAACGACCCGATCTCGTTGGTGGGCTTCAAACAGCCGGCGTCCGGTGGGCGGGTCACCCAAACCGGCGATGGCCTGTTGCGATTCGACCCCGACCCCGACGTTGCGGCCACCGGCAATACGACGGTGACATTCACGTACACCATCTCCGATCCGTCGGGTGAGCGTGACACCGCCACGGTGCACATCGTGATCAACAAGCCGAGTGGCGCGCCACCGATCGCGCTGCCCGAACAAGTCGACATCTTCCCGGGAGAAACCGCCACCCTGGTCGTCTTGGCGAATGACTATCATCCCGATGGTCTCGACTTCGGACTCGACGGCACCCCGTCGGGGCCACCCAACGCGAAGATCGACGTTGGTCCGAACTCGGTGATTGAGTTCAAGCCGCAGACTCCCGAGATCACCAGCTATTCGTTCCGTTACTGCATCAAAGATGTCAACGGACAGACCTCGTGCACGACCGACACCGTCAACGTGATCGCCAAGCCAATCGAGAACACGGGCCCGGTGGGCGAGAACGACACCGAACGGACCGATCGGGATACGTCGGTGGTCATCGACGTGTTGGCCAATGACCTCGACAACGACGGTGATGTGCTGTCTGTGGTCAACGTCACCGACCCAACTCCGTCGGGCCGCGCCGACATCGTGGGCCGCAAGGTTCGTTTCACTCCCGCCACCGGCTTTACCGGTATCGCGAGGTTCACCTACGAGGTGTCGGACGGCAAGAACCCGGTTGCCACTGCGACGGTGATCGTGCAGGTGCTCGCTCCGGCGACGATTGCGCCGAATACCAAAGACGACTTCATCAACCTCACCGTCGGCGACATGGTGGAGCACAACCCGGTGAGCAATGACGATGACCCCGACGGGGGTGTGTTGGAACTCGTGAGCTTCTCGACCGCACCGGGCATCACCGTGGGGCGCTCGTCGTCTGGCTCGAACACGCTCAAGATCACCTCGGCCACGCCCGGCACGTACACCATCGCCTACGTCATCTCCGACAGCGACAATCAGACCGCGAGTGGTCAGATCACGATCGTGGTCGAACCGCAGCCCAATGAACTCCCGGTCGCCAAGCCCGATTTCCCGTCATCGATGTTGCCCAAGGGCTCGAAGTCGATCGACGTGTTGAGCAACGATTTCGACCCCGACGGTGGATCTGTATCGGTCGTTGCGGTCACGCAGCCGGCTGGTGGTGCCGGATCGGTCACGTTCGACTCTTCCTCGGTGACCTTCAGCCCCGATTCCGGATTCACTGGCGAGGTGACCTTTGGCTACACCATCGCGGACACCGAGGGTGGTCCCGCTAACTCGACGGTGACGATCACGGTCAACCCGTGCCCGCCGCTGCAGCAGTTCTCCGACATCCAGCGGGCGACACGTTTCCAGCAGTCGGTGAGCGTGAGGTTGTTCGGAGGCGGCCCGGCCGACGGTGTGCTCAATGTGCAGCCCCCGTCAGCTGGAACGGCGCAGGTAACCGACGAATCCACGGGCAAGGTTCGTTTTGAGCCGCCGCCGGGCTTTAACGGCTCGGCGACGTTCACGTACACGGTGACCAATACGTGTGATCAAGTGTCGACGGGCACCGTCATTATTGATGTCAATCAGCCACCATCCGCCGTACCCGACACGGCGGTCACCAAACGCAACCAAGACGTGATCATCCCTGTTCTGGCCAACGACTCGGCTGGAGAACAGGGAGACACCAAGACGCTTGATTCGGTAAACGGTGCCACTGGTGGAACGGCGTCGACGAACGCCGACGGCACCGTGACCTTCTCGCCCAGTTCGGCGGCGACGACCGGTTCGTTCACGTACACGATGAGCGACGAGGGTGGTCTGGTCGACACGGCAACGGAGACCATCACGATCGGCAATGAACGGCCACGAGCAATCGACGACGCCACGGGGACGATCCAGCCCGGCGACACGATCTCGAACTTTGATGTGATCGCCAACGACACCGACCCGAACGGCGATTTGTTGTTTCTTGCCGATTCCCCGGCGCCGGTCGTCGTCTCCGGCGGCGGGTCGGTCATCGTGTCGGGTGGCAAGGTCGTGTACACCGCCGACGCCGGAGTGGGCGGTCCGATCGACATCAAGTACTACGTCTCCGACGGTTTCCTGACAGATGGCGGACACTGGAGATTCAACGTCAACCGGGCCCCGACAGCTCAGGACACGTTCGTCACGGGTTCTGAAGACGGTCCGATCTCGACCAACGTCGTCTTCGGCTAC
>JANNNL010000433.1:0-15499 GCA_031398525.1 Actinomycetes bacterium
GTCAACGCCCGCTCGTCGACGATCAGTTCCGACCCGAGGCCGCCGATCGCCGACATCTGCCCGACCGGGGTGCCGTCGTTGAACGTGATCCGCGGCTTGTCGCCCGGTTGGCGCTTGGTTGCCGTGGGGTTCAGACACAAACCCGGTTCACCCAGCCCGCATCGGCGACACGAACCGCAGCCCATCACCAGGCAGGTGACGACATGGTCGCCGACGGCCACCGAGGTGACGTCGCAGCCGACCTCGATGACGACGCCCGAGGCCTCGTGGCCGAGGATGATCGGGCGAGGCCGTACCAAGACGCCGTCGATCAGGTGATAGTCGCTGTGGCAGAGCCCAGCGGCGACCGTTCGCACGATGACCTCGCGGGGCAACGGGTCGTCGCGCCACACCTCCGCAACGTCCATCGTGGTGGTTCCGTCTCGCAAGATGGCGGCGTGCATGGGGGCCTTTCGGGGGATGGAATCGGGTCAGAAGTTGGCAGTGGTTACGAACGGGGGCGGCGTTTGGGAATGCGGTAGTCACCCGACGCCATCAGGCCCGACAACTGCTCGGCGGCGCGCAGCATCAGCCGGACGTGGTGGGTCTCATGATCGCCGAGTACTCGCGAGGTGGGTCCGGCCACCGAGATGGCCGCGATCACCGGGCCACCCGGGTGCGAACGAACCGGTACGCCGATTGACGACAACCCGATCTCATTCTCGTCGATCGAGATGGCGTAGCCGCGTTGGCGGATGCGTTCGAGCTCATCGACAAACATCTTGGGAACGACCAGTGTGCGCCCCGTAAATCGTGGCAATCCGGCCTGCAGCCGGGCCGCCGCGAGGGCCGGCAGGTACGCGGCCAACGCCTTGCCTGCGCTCGATCGGTGGACGGGGCTTCGCAGAAACGCCTCGCTGGTGAACCGCAACGCACGGAGTCCCTCGACTCGCTCGACGTACATCACATCGGCGTCAACCGGAATGCCCAACTGGACCGTCTCGCCGATCGCGTTACGCAAGTCGACCAACAGCGGCAGGGCGTTGGTTCGCAGCGCCGAGCGAGTGGTGACGAGGTGGCCGAACTCGTAGAGGCGGACCCCGAGCCGATACCCGCCTCGGGGGGTGCGCTCGAGGAGCCCGCGCTGGGCGAGCACGCCGCAGGTGCGGTGCAGCGTGCTTTTGGCGACGCCGATCCGCCGGGCCAGTTCGCTGAGGCCGAGTTCGGGCTCGTCGAAGAACGCGTCGAGGACGTCGAGGGCAATGCCGACCGACCGCAGCGTCGGTTCCGGAGTCTTGGCAGTCTTCACCGCAGTGGACGGCGTTGGGGCCGACCGCGGGGGCTCGCTCACGGGGGCTCGCTCACGGGGGCTCGCTCACGGGGGCGCGCTCACGGGGGCTCGCTCACGGGTGTACGTCGTTCATGGTCGTGCCTTCATGATCGTGCCTTCATGATCGTGCCTTCATGAACGCGACGGTAACCGACAGCTACGGTCGCGCACGTGGTACGTCCGGGGGTTTGCCCCGATTGGCAGCGGCGTGCCACGCTCGATCGGCTCCGACGGCCTCAGAAGGGTAAACATCATGAGAATCGCCAACGTCCGCGGTCGTCTGACCACCTTTGTCGACGGTGCAGCCGTTGATGTCGCCGAGCGGAGTGACGGCCAGTTCGGCCCCGACCCGATGTCCGCCTTCGGTGACTGGAATGCGCTGGTGGCGTGGGGTACCTCGATCGACGCCATCGGCGGTGGCGAGATCGACCAGACGGCGCTTGGTGCGCCGGTGCCGACCCCGACGCAGGTCTTCGCGATCGGCATGAACTATCTCGCTCACGCCAACGAAGGTCCGTTTGGGCCCCCGCCGGCGCCGGCGGTGTTCACGAAGTTTCCCGGCTGCATTGTCGGTGCCGATCACGTGACCGTCATCCCAGCGGAAACGACAGACTACGAGGTCGAGTTGGTGCTCGCCATCGGACGGAAGGCGTCACATGTCGCCCAGGCCGATGCGTGGTCGTACGTCGCCGGGCTAATGATCGGCCAGGACTTCTCGGAGCGCACGATGCAGCGTGCCGGAAATGCCCCGCAGTTCAGTCTGGCCAAGTCGTACTCCGGGTTCGGCCCGACGGGCCCGTGGCTGGTGACGGTCGACGAGTTCTCGAATCCCGACGATCTACGGCTGTCGACGACAATCGGTGGCGACACCCTGCAGGACTCGCGCACGTCAGACCTGATCTTCAACGTGCCGTACCTCATCGAGTACCTCTCGGCGGTGCTGCCGCTACAGGCCGGCGATCTGATCTTCACCGGCACCCCCTCGGGCGTCGGCTCAGCCCGCAAGCCGCCCCGGTGGTTGCGCTCCGGGGAGACCGTTGTCAGCGCTATTGAAGACATCGGCGAGCTGCACTCGCGGCTGGCCTGAGCACGTCGGCGATGGCGAACGACTCAACAGCCCGCAGTGTTGCCCATCACTTGATCGACGGGCTACGGCGCGTCGGGATCGATCAACTGTTCTGCCTGCCCGGCGTGCAGAACGACGACTTCTTCGACGTGCTGTTCGACGCGCCCGACATCACACCGATCGTCGCTCGCCACGAACAGGGCGCGTCGTACATGGCGATGGGCGCGGCTGCGGCGACGGGTCGTCCGGCCGCGATGTGTGTGGTCCCCGGGCCGGGCATGCTCAACGCGGCCGCGGGCTTGACGAGCGCCTGCGGAGCCGGCGCCCGAGTGCTGGCCCTCGTCGGCCAGATCCCGACTCCTGCGCTGGGTCGCGGTTACCGCTTGCTCCACGAACTCGACGATCAACCCGCGGTATTAGCCCAGGTCACCAAGCATGTGGCGGCGTTGAGGGCCCCCGAACAGGCAGTCGGCCAGATCCGGGGGGCATTCGACGCGCTCGTCTCGGGAACCCCCCGGCCGGTCGCTATCGAAGTACCCGCCAACCTGTGGGGGTCCGCTGCGCCCGGAGTGCTCACCGATCCTGTCGTCACGATGCCCGTCGTCGCCGAGTCGGCCCTTGAACAGGCTATTGCGGCGATTCGGGCGTCCCGGAATCCCTTGATCTGGGTCGGTACCGGGGCTCAGGATGCCTCCGTGGCCGTTCGCCAGTTCGCCCACCTGCTCCAAGCGCCGGTCTCCACCCGCCGGATGGGCCATGGCGTGATGGACGCCGATGACCCATTGTCGATCCCGATGGGTATTGCCCACGAGCTGTGGGCTGGGGTTGACCTGGTGATCGGCATCGGATCGCGGATCGAGTTTCCCCTCCTCCAATGGGGTCGTGGCGACCTGAAGTTGATTCAGATCAATACCGACGAGGCCGAACTCGATCGTCACAACATTGGTGCGATCGGCCTCCACGGTGACGCTGCGGTCGTCGTGCCGCAATTGATCGACGCCCTCAGCTCCCTCGCCGATGAACCGCGGGCCGATCGACGGGGCGAATTTGCCGCGTTGAAGACCGAGTTTCGCGCCCGGATTGCTCGTCTCGAACCGCAGATCGGGTTCCTCCAGGCGATCGAGGCCGGGTTGCCCGCCGACGGAATCATCGTCGAGGACGTCACCCAGGTCACCTTCGCTGCCCACTTTGCCTACCCGTTCCGCCAGCCGCGTACCTTCCTGTCGACCGGGTTTGCGGGCACGCTCGGCTCGGCGGTCGCCACGGCGATCGGCACCAAAGCGGCACTGCCTGACCGAGCGGTCGTGTCGATCTCGGGGGATGGCGGGTTCCTGTTCAGTGCCACCGAGTTGGCGTCGGCCGTACAGCACCACATTGCCGCCGTAGCGATTGTGTTCGACGACGGTGCCTACGGCAACGTGCGGCGCATCCAGCAGGAGCGCTACGGCCCAACCCGCACGATCGCCAGCTCGTTGGTCAACCCTGACTTCGTAGCCTTCGCCCGCAGCTTTGGTGCGTTTGGAGTGCGCGCCGAGACGCCGGCCGCACTGCACGTTGCATTGGCCGACGCATTGACCAAGGATCTACCCACCGTGATCCACGTCCCGGTCGGGCCGATGCCGTCGCCGTGGCCGTTCATCCTGATGCCGAAAGTCCGATAGACGCGGTCGGCCGCTGTGCCGCTCGACCCCCGCCGCTTACCCAGAGGAGTCCACTATGCGATACGCAATCAAGACCGTCCCCCAGCACACCACATGGGGTGAGATGCTCGATGTATGGAAGGCGGCCGACGAGATCGAGCTGTTCGAGTCGGCGTGGAACTGGGACCACTTCTACCCCCTGTGGGGCAACTTCGGCGGGCCCAACTTCGAGGCGTGGACGATGCTCGCGGCGATGGCCCAAGCGACCACCCGTATCCGCATCGGATGTCAGGTCACGGGCATGATCTACCGTCACCCGGCGGTGCTGGCCAACATCGCCGCGACGGTCGATGTGATCTCGAACGGCCGGTTGATCCTGGGGCTCGGGGCCGGTTGGAACGAGATGGAAACCACGGCCTACGGAATGCCGCTGTACCCACTCAAGGAGCGCTTCGACCGCTTCGACGAAGGGGTCGAAGCGATCATCGCTCTGCTCACCCAGACCCGGGCCAACTATGACGGTGAGTACATCCAACTCACCGACGCAGCCTGCGAGCCCAAGGCGGTCCAGACGCCGCACCCTCCGATCACCATCGGTGGCCGGGGTCGGACGCGGACGCTGAAGACTGCGGCCCGCTACGCGCAGGAGTGGAACGTGATCACCGACAACGTCGATGACTGGCGCGAGCTGAACGATGTGCTCAATGGCCACTGCGCGACGATCGGCCGTGATCCGGGCGAAATCACCCGCTCGATCAACACCCGCATGGCCACCATCGACGACATGCCAGAGTGCATCGAGGCCGCCCATAAGTTCGGTGACGCCGGCGTCGACCTGTGCATCTTCAACCTCCCCCAACCCTTCCGCGCCGCTGACGTCGAAGCGCTGGCCAACGCCCTGTCCTAAACGCCACCGCTCTGTCCTCACCGGGGCATATACATCGACTGCTATGTTGGGCGCATGGACGCCGCGACCAAGATTCGAACGGCACGCACGACCGAGCGACTGACGCAGGCTGAACTGGCGGCCCGCGCGTGTACGACACAGTCCGCAATCGCGGCCTACGAGAACGGGTCGCGCTCGCCATCGGCGAAGACCCTTGATCGGCTCCTGAACGTTTCCGGGTTCCGGCCATCACATATTGTCGCCGAGCGGCGGGTGGATATCTACCGGCTGATCGAGCGATATCGCGGGCGCGACGTTCGGGTCTTTGGTTCCATAGCACGCGGCGAAGATACGGCAGCGAGCGACATCGACCTGTTGGTCACCTTCGAGCAGGGAACCTCGCTGTTCGATCTCGTCGGTCTTGAGGATGAACTGGGTGACATGCTCGGCATCGACGTCGACATCGTGTCGACCGGCGGATTGCGGTTGCCGAAACATCAGTCGATCCTCGACGAGGCTCGTCCGTTGTGACCGATAGCGACCGGCTGAATCGATGGTCGCGTGATCCGAAGGTGCGCCAGACGCTTGAACATGTCGTGGACTTCGCCGCGATGGCTGCCGAGCTTGTCGGTCGAGGGTTTGAGCCATTCATGGCCGACCGGCTCCTGCAGGTCGCAGGTGAGGCGGTCATCACCCGCATCGGTGAGGCTACCAACCGGCTTCCGGAGGAGTTTCGAGTCGAGTTCGCAGACGTCCCATGGCGGGGTGTCATCGGTATGCGGAACCGCCTCGTGCACCACTACGAGACGACAGATCCCGAGCAGGTGTGGGCCGCGCTTGAACGGTCGATTCCCGAGTTCATTGCCAAGTTGGGATTGGCTTAGGCGGGTCGGTACTCGTCGCGTAGTTGGCGTTTGAGGACTTTGCCGGGGCCCGAGACGGGCAGTGGCTCGGTGCGCAGGTCGATGCGTTTGGGGACCTTGTAGCCGGCGATTGCCTGGCGGCAATGAGCGAGGAGCGCCTCGACCAAGCCGTCGGTCGCGAACCCATCGCGAGGGCGCACGACGGCGTGAACTGCCTCGCCCCAGTGGGGGTCGGGAACACCGAAGACGGCGACCTCGGCGACGGCGGGATGGCGGGCAAGGACTTCTTCGACCTCGACGGAGTACACGTTCTCGCCGCCGGAGATGATCATGTCCTTGGCCCGGTCGACCACGAACAGATTGCCATCGGTGTCGAATCGCCCTAGGTCACCGGTGCGATACCAACCGTCGATGAATGCTGCAGCCGTCGCTTCGGGGTTCTCCCAGTAGCCGACCATGATGTTCGATCCCCGCACGCAAATCTCGCCGACCTCGCCGGCAGTCAGCGTTGATCCGGTCTGATCGATCACCTTGACCTTGACCCCCATCGCCGGGATGCCACACGACCCGAGCAGCGTCCCGTCGAGATGGCGCTCCTCATGCGCGAGATGGCAGGTGAATGGCCCGGTCTCGGTTGCGCCATAGCAATGAACCAGTTCTGCGGACGGAAAAGTGGCGTGAATCCGCCGCAACAGGTCAGACGGCATCGCCGCGGCGGCGTGGCCCATCAGCCGCACCGAGGAAATGTCGCGCGGCTGTCGGGCCTGCTCGTTGACCAGCGCCGCCAACATCGTCGGGACGGGAATGGCGAACGTGACCCGATGTTTCTCGATCAGATCCAAGGCGCCGCCGGGTTCGAACGAGGCCTGCACGACCGACGTCGCCCCCCGCCAGACGAGACCGTGGAGCGCGGCGGTGCCGGCCACGTGGAACAAGGCCGGCGCCGCGAGGAACACGTCGTCGGAGCTGAATTCCAGGGCCATCGACTTGTGGTAGGTGTTGGCGATCAGGTTGCGATGGGTCAACATCACGCCCTTCGACCGCCCCGTCGTGCCCCCGGTGAAGAACATCGCGGCCAGGTCGTTTTCGCTGGCTTCGGCACCGTCGCCCAACTCGGCGGGTTCCGCGGCGGCCAGCATCGCCTCGTACTCCTCGGGCATCTGCACGACTCGGTCGACGAGTCCGGCGAGTTCACCGGGGTCGCGATCGGTCAACAACACCGTGCACCGGGCGTCGGCGAGGATCGTCGCCAACTCGGCCGTCGCCAGCCGGGTGTTCAGCGGCACGATCACCATGCCTCCGGCGGGGACCGCGAAGAACGCCTCGATGTACCGGTGGCAGTTGAGACTCAGAATCCCCACCCGGTCGCCTCGCCGCACTCCAAGCGCCTGCAACCCCCCAACCAGTCGCTGACACCGCTCATACAACGTGGCGTAGTCCATCGACGTCTCGCCGCAGATCACCGCCGTCCGCCGAGCCGAATACGTACGGGCATGGTCAAGCGGATCAGCCAACGTCAACATCGGTTCGATGTTGTCACAAGGCCCGTCGCGGGAGGTTGTTGCGGTGGATGGAACGGCGAGATTGCATGGAGGTCTAGCCTGCGGGCAGGATTCGATCAGGGTGACTCGATCACCGGGTGATGACAGGGGTGTCCGATGACGATGGTTGAGTCGGCAGGGGAATTCACCCTGCAGAAGCGTTACGAGGCCGAGGGCGGCGAGGTGCTGGTGACCGGCATCCAGGCCCTCGTTCGGTTGCCGATGGATGTGATGCGCGCCGATCGTCGGGCGGGCTTGAACACGGCCGCGTTCATCTCGGGCTACCAGGGTTCACCGCTTGGGGGTTACGACCGCGAGCTCCAGGGCCAGCGCAAGCTGCTCGACGCCCTCAACATCGTCCACGTGCCCGGCCTGAACGAGGAACTTGCCGCCACCTCGGTCATGGGCAGTCAGGTCGCCGACACGTATCCGACCAAGAAGTACGACGGGGTCACCGGCATTTGGTACGGCAAGGCTCCCGGCCTCGACCGGGCCGGTGACGCCATCCGCCACGCCAACTTCGCCGGCACGGCCCGCAAGGGCGGTGTGCTCGCCCTCGTCGGTGACGACGCCGCATCGAAGTCGTCGACGCTGCCGTCGCGCTCCGATCCGGCGCTCGTTGCGCTGTACCTGCCCGTGCTCTACCCCGGCACGGTGCAGGACATCCTCGAACTCGGCCAGCACGGCGTGGCGATGTCACGGGCCGCCGGCGTCTGGGTGGCGATGAAGATCACCACCCCGATCGCCGATGGAGCTGGGACGGCAATGGTCGACCCCGGCCGGTTCGCGTCGATCACGCCGACCTTGGAGTTCGAAGGGAAGCTGTGGGAGCCGAAGGTCACCGGGCAGATCGGCCCGCCGTTCACCAACGCGATCGAAGTCGAGTTGCTCGGCCAACGGTCGGAGTTGGCCCTGCGCTACGTCGTCGAGAACCGTCTCAACCGCATCATCGTCAACCCCGGCGATGCCTGGCTGACGATCATCGCCGGTGGCTACGACTGCGAGCAGGCGCTCGACGCCCTACGAACCCTGGGCGTGAGCACCGATCGGCTAGCTGACCTGGGCATTCGTGTGCTCAAGCTCGGTGCGCTGAACCCGCTCGACCCGGCGATCCTGCGGGAGGCCGCCCGCGGCGTCGCGACCGTGATGGTCGTGGAAGACAAGATCGACTTCCTCGAAACCCGCGTGCGTTCGGCGCTGTACGGCATGACCAACGCCCCGGCGATCATCGGTAAGCGTGACCACGACGGCAAGGCCCTGATCGCTCACTATGGAGCGTTGACGCCCGAGAACCTGGTCGACTCGTTCCGTCGCGTCCTGACCCTACGGGTGCCGGCCGACTTGCTTGCACCGATTCCGGCCAAGGAGCCGTTCCGCCTCAAGCTGGCAGGTGAGTCGACCCGTACCCCGTTCTTCTGCTCGGGCTGCCCGCACAACACCAGCCTGCAGGTGCCCGAGGGTTCGATGGTCGGTGCCGGCATCGGCTGCCACGGCATGGTCACGATGGTCACGACCGAGAAGAACGGTGACGTCATGGGCCTGACGCAGATGGGCGGCGAGGGCGCTCAATGGATCGGCACCGCCCCGTTCGTGTCGACTCCACACATCTTCCAGAACCTCGGCGACGGAACGTACTTCCACTCCGGCCAGCTCGCCGTGCAGGCCGCGGTCGCCGCTGGAACTACCGTCACGTACAAGATCCTCTACAACGCGGCCGTGGCGATGACCGGCGGGCAGGATGCGTCGGGGTTGCGTCCGGTGCCGGACCTGGCCCGCAAACTGCTCGCCGAGGGCGTCAAGCGGGTGGCGATCACCACCGACGACCCGACGAAGTACCGCGGCAAGGGAATGCCCGCCGAGGTGACCGTGTCGCATCGCGACAAGATCATCGAGGTGCAGGAAGACCTGCGCAAACTTTCGGGAGTGACGGTGCTGATCCACGATCAGCAATGCGCCACCGAGAAGCGCCGCGACCGCAAGCGGGGCATTCTCGCTCCGGCCACCTACCGGGTGGCGATCGACGAGCGGGTCTGTGAAGGCTGTGGCGATTGTGGGGTGCAGTCAAACTGCTTGAGCCTGCATCCGGTCGAGACGGAATTCGGGCGGAAAACAACCGTTGACCAGGCCAGTTGCAATGTCGATGCCAGTTGTATCCGGGGGGACTGCCCGGCGTTCGTGACGATCAAGCCGGGCAAGGCCGGCTCGACCAAGTCGAAGCGGGTCGCTCCGCCGTCGATCGACGGCCTGCCGGTCCCGTCGTTCCTGCGGCCAGAGATGGTTGTGCGGATGCCCGGCATCGGTGGCACCGGCGTGGTCACCGTCAGCCAGGTGCTCGCCGTCGCCGCCAAGATCGCTGGAAAGACCGCGAAGACGAACGACCAGACGGGACTGTCGCAGAAGGCCGGCCCGGTGGTGTCGACGGTGACGATCGGTGACCCGACCCCCGGCAAGATCGATGTGCTCCTCGCCTTCGACGCCTTGACCGCCGTCACCGCCGCCAACCTGTCGGGATTGGAGCGCGGCTACAGCGTGGCAGTCGTTTCGACGAGTGTCACTCCGACCGGTCGAATGGTCGGCAAGCTCGACTCGATGCAACTCGATATCGAGCCGATCACCGCGGAGATCTCGTCACGCACGATGGCCGACCGCAATCTCTACGTCGATGCCGCCGGGTTGACCTCGGCGCTGATGGGCACGTCGGTGACGGCCAATGTGTTCATGCTCGGGGTGGCCTATCAGGCTGGTTTGATCCCGATTGACGCGGCGGCGATCGAGCAGGCCATCGAACTCAACGGCACCGCCGTCGCCGCCAATCTCGCCTCGTTCCGCTGGGGCCGACACTGGACCGCCGACCCGGATGCCGTCGCCCGCCAGGCCGGGACCAAGGCCGCCTACGACGCGGCGCCGTACACGGTCGACGGGATCTTCGACGACAACCTCCGTCACGCCGTTGCGCTGCGGGCCGGCGACCTGGTCAGCTATCAGAACCGCCGTTACGCCGACCGCTACGTCGAGGTCGTCCGTCGAGCGCACGTCGCTGAGACGGCCGCCGGGGGCGACGGCACGTTCAGTCGTTCGGTCGCCCAGCAGCTGCATCATCTGATGGCCTACAAGGACGAATACGAGGTCGCCCGGCTGCTCCTCGCCGGTCGTGACCGGGTGGCTGAGCAGTTCGGCGAGGGGGCCAAGGTCACGTGGAACCTGCATCCGCCGATGCTCCGGTCAATGGGCGTGGGCAGCAAGATCCGCTTCGGTGGCTGGTCGAAGCCGGTGATGGGGGTGCTCAAGGCGGGCAAGCGTCTGCGAGGCACCCCGGTCGACCCATTCGGGTTTGCCAAGGTTCGTCGCATCGAACGCTCCCTCGTGACCGAGTACACCGCGCTGGTCGACCAGGCCACGGCGATGCTGCCGTTCGATCATGCCAAGGCCGTGCGCCTCGTGGGGTTGATTGACCAGGTCAGAGGCTATGAATCGGTCAAGATGCGCAACGTCGACAAGTACCGCGCCTCGCTCGCGGCAGAATTCGGGCGTTCATAGACTTCTCGTTCTTGGTCAACATTCTGCGCTGATCGAGCAAGATTCGACAAAGAACGAGGCGTTTCATCCGACGATGACCGCAGACGGGTCGACCGTTACCGGGCTGTTGAAGTACTCGACCCGAGGTTCGGCCCCGTAGCGGGCCGAGATCTTGGCGCGCCAGGCATCGTCGTACAACGCCTTGGCGTGCGCCTTTGACTCCCAGAGGTACACGCCGCCGCCGACCATGCCGTCCTCGCCGAGCAGGTAATGCTTGCGGATGAGGCCCGGCACCGTCTGGTACGCCGGGGCACCAGGCTCGAACGCGGCAGCGGCCTCGGCAACGGTGAGGGCCCGAGGGAGAGCAAAACGAACGATGGCGACAATCATTGCTGCAGGGTAACCATCCGCAGATGGCGGGTCGGTCGTCCGGGTCGATCGCGGCCGCGATTGTCGGGTAAGAACTGTCCGTACGGCGAAGCGAGTTTCCCAGGAGAACCAATGATTGTCAGCGTCGACATGGGGCGGTGTACCGGCCACCAGATGTGCGCGATCGCGGCACCCGATGTCTTTGGGAGCGACGACTACGGCAACGCCACGGTGCTGATTCCGGGGTATTTGCCCGCTGATCTCGAAGTCGCGGCCCGCCGGGCGGCGGCCAACTGTCCCGAACACGCCATCACGATCGAGGAATGACGATGACCGACCGAGCTGCAGTCACCGATTGGCTGACCGACTACGACATCTTCGACCCCGCCTTCGTGACCAACCCGTATCCGGTGCTCGCCGAGATCCGCGAGAGCGAATGCCCGGTGGCTCGCAGCGACCGTTGGGGTGGGTCGTGGATGCCGACGCGCTACGACGATGTGGTCGCCGCCGCCCAGGAGTACGCGGTGTTCACGTCGCAGAACATCATCGTCGTGCCGCCCCCGCCTGGACAGATGGAAGGGCCATACGGCGGCGTGAAGGCACCGCCAATCTCGTCGGACCCGCCCGAGCACCATTGGCACCGCCGCCTCATTCTCCCAACCTTTGCGCCGCGGGCTGTCGCCAAGTACGAGGAAGGCACCCGGGAGCTGTGCAACCGGTTGATCGATGGCTTTATCGAGCGGGGCACGGCCGATGCGGCGGGCGACTATGCCCAGCAGATCCCGGTGCGGGTGATCGCAGCGATGCTCGGCGTTCCCATGGAGATGGCCGACGAGTTCACCGGCTGGGTACGTGGAGTCCTTGAAGTCGGCCTGACCGACCCCAAGGTACGGCTCGAGAATCGCGGCTACATCGTGTCGTACTTCCTTGGCCAGCTGGCCGACCGCAAGGCCAACCCTCGCGAGGATGATCTGATCACCGAGTTGCTCAATTCGGTCGATGACCAGGGCAATCCGGTGGACGACTTCTACGTGCTCGGGGTCTGCAACCTGATGCTGGTGGCCGGGGTGGACACCACATGGTCGGCGATCGGCTCGTCTCTGTGGCACCTCGCCCAGCATCCCGAGCACCGGGGCCAGCTGCGGGATGATCCGGAGATCTGGCCGACGGCGATCGAAGAGCTGCTGCGGGCGTACTCGCCGGTGACGATGGCCCGCATCGTCGGCCATGACACCGAGTTCCAGGGCTGCCCGATGAAGGCGGGCGATCGTGTGTTGATGTCGTTCCCCTCGGCGAATCGTGATCCGCGCCAGTTCGAGAACCCCGACGTCGTCGACCTCACTCGTGAACACAACCGTCACGTCGCCTTTGGCTCGGGCATTCACCGGTGCGCCGGTTCGAATCTGGCTCGCCTCGAACTGCGGGTCGCCTTGCAGACCTGGCTCGAGCGCATCCCCGAGTTCGAGTTGATCGACCCCGACGATGTCACCTGGGCCGGAGGTCAAGTGCACGGCCCACGGCGGTGCATGGTCTCGTTCTGAGCTACCCGGGTTGAGTCACGCGGTGTGGGCCATCGGCGGTCGCCGGTGCGCCCACGGCGCGGCCAGTTCGAGTTGGGCCGCCAACCGAATCAGCAGGTCGTCGCGACCGTATCCGGCGATCAGTTGCACGCCTCGGGGGAGCCCGTCGGCGGGCCAGCCAAGGGGCACCGACAGCGCCGGCTGCCCGGTGACATTGAACGGCCGGGTGAAGGCGCTGCCTCGGCCCGATTGGTAGGAGCGGACATAGTCGCCGAGTGGCGTCGGGGCGGCCGCGGTCGTTGGGGTGACGAGCAGGTCGAACTCATTCCACCAGCTCAATGCCGGCGCGACGAGTTGCTGCATCCGCTCCAACAAGCGGAGCACCTCGACCCCGCTCATCCGTCGACCGGCCTCGATCGATGCCCAGGCTTGTGCTTCAAGATCGACGGCGGCGAATGGCCGCCCGATCCGGGCGGTCCACGCCTCGGCCTCGGTGGCCGCGGTGATCGCCAGTGCGGCCTTTGCCGCGTCCCACAGTTGTGGGGAGGAGAGCTCGGGTGGGGCGGCGACCTCGACTTGGTGGCCCATCGACTCCAACAGGCTTGCCGCGTCGGTTGCGGCCTGAGCACAACCCTCATCGACAACTGCCCCGTTGAAGGCTTCGGTCCAGACGCCGACCCGGAGCCGTTCGACGGGGGCACCGACCTCGGCCATCAGCGGGCGACGGAGCCTCGGCGCCGGCCACCAGGGGGAGTTCCACGCCGTGGCGTCGATCAGCGAGGCGGTGTCCCGCACGCTGCGGGTGATCACCCCTTCGACGTTCATGCCGACGGCCGGGTCGGACACGGTGCTGGTGGTGACCCTGCCGCGAGTCGACTTCAACCCCACGAGGCCGCACATCGCGGCCGGGATGCGGATCGATCCGGAGATGTCGTTCCCATGGGCTGCGGGGACGATCCGCGCCGCCACCGCCGCGCCCGAACCACCCGACGATCCGCCGGGGCTGCGAGACAAGTCCCATGGGTTGTGGGTCGGACCGTACAGCTCGGGTTCGGTCGTTCCCATCAGCGCCATTTGCGGGGTGTTCGTCCGTCCGATCGGGATGAGCCCGGCCGCTCGAAAGGCCAGGGCCAAGCCGCTGTCGGTTGTCGGTCGATAGTCCATCTCCTGCAAAGCCCGAACCCCCATGTGGTACGGCTCGCCCGCTTCGCGTCCCTTGTAGTCCTTCATCAGGAACGGCACGCCGCGCAGCGAGCCATCGGGCAGCGGCCCCTCTGCCTCCCGGATAGCGCGCTCGTACTGCCGGTGGATGATCGCGTTGAGCGCCGGGTTCAGGGCCTCTGCCCGCTCGATCGCTGCGATGACCAGCTCCCTAGCGGTCACATCACCGGTGCGGACCAACGCGGCAAGTCCGACTGCGTCGTAGTCGTCGAGCAATTCGGCAAACGGGTTTCCCATGCCCGCAGCCTGCCAGACCGTTACTTGCCTGAATGTTTTCGCCACGCAAGAATCGCCGACTTCTCGCTGCTGAAGGTGCCCAGATCTTCGCCGCATGAACAGCCGCAGGACGTCCCAGACAGGAGCCTGTTCCGCAATACGATCCGATGGTCGATCGGCGGTTTCACGTCCTTGGCCTTCAGATGCGCCTTGAACGCGGCATTCGCCGACGACTCGAGGAAGTAGCTCCCGAGAACTACGCCCGGCTCGCAGATGCAGCGCAATTGATACTCGATCAGCCCGGCCCGAAGATCCATCTCATGATCAGCCACTGCGGCCTCCCGTTGCGTCCAGTCGCGAGACTAGAGACCTGTGGGGGACGGTGATGCCGAATTGCCGCCTCGACGTCAGTACGGGATGCGGCCACCGTTGACGAGCGTGGTCTGGCCCGAGACGAAGGCCGAGTCGTCGGAGAGTAGGTAGCAGAAGGTGCCGAGCAGGTCGGACGGCTGCATCACCCGACCGAGCGGCGTGCGGGTCGGGTCGTAGGTGCCGAGCGCGGCGGAGCCCGGGGTGGGAGTGAAGCCGGGGGCGACGCAGTTGACGCGGATGTTCATCGGGCCGTACTCGTTGGCTAAAGCCCGGGTCAGCGACACGACGGCGCCCTTGGAGGCAACGTAATGGGCGAATCCGTGGCTGCCGGTGAACGCGGTTTCCGACGCGGCGTTGACGATGGACCCCCCGTTGGGCATGTGGGTGACCGCCGTCCGGGAGCACAGGAATGTGCCCCGGACGTTGATCGCGAACATGCGGTCCCACTCCTCGACGGTCAGGTCAGCCGAGGACTTTCGTCCCGCCAACCACGCCGCGTTATTGACCAGGCCGTCCAGTGTCCCGACCTCGTCGAACGCGGCGATGACCTGCTCCTCTGACGAGATGTCGCAGTGAACGTCGGCGTCGAGGAGAATGTCCAACGTCACCACTTCTGCGCCGCGTTGGCGCAGCTCAGCGGCTAATTCCGCGCCGATTCCGCGCGCTCCGCCGGTGACGACGATGCGCTTGCCGGCAACGGTCACGCGTCGGCGCTGGTGACGTCGGCGGCGCGCTGCATGATGGTGACGGTGCCCTTGGTGCCGTCGACCTCGATGATGTCACCGGTCTTGATGCGAGCGGTGGCCACCGAGGTACCGACGACGCAGGGGATGCCATACTCACGCGACACGGTAGCCGCGTGGGTGAGCGAGCCGCCGCCGTCACAAACGCACGCTCCGATGATCGCGAACGCCGGGGTCCAGTTCGGCGAGGTTGCCTCGGTCACGAGGATTTCGCCGTCTTCCAAATCGAACAGTTCG
>JANNNL010000473.1:0-5747 GCA_031398525.1 Actinomycetes bacterium
GGAGATCGCCCGGTGACGGACTACACGGTGGAGAAAAACGCTGATCGGCGAGCCGACTACTTACGCCTGACCACGCAACTGCTGATCGACGATCTCACCGGCGTGGCCGCGCAGTGGGCCCCCGCAACCGGGGCTTATCGCGCCGAATTCTTGGCCGAGCCCCAGCTCGCCGTGCAGTCGATGATGCGCGGCATCGGCGCGTTGTCGTCGGGCGAACTGGCCGGCGAACGCATGGCCGTTGCTTTCGAAACGAAGGATCAGGAGGACGAACACTCCTGTTTCAGCGACAACACGACCAACGACGTCCTCAACAACCTGGTGGGAATCAGGGGCGTCTATCTCGGCGAACTCGCCGGCATCTCGGGCCCATCGCCCTCCGAACTGGTCGCCGCGATGAACCCGGAACTCGACGCCGAGTTGCGGGCTCAACTCACGCAGTCCGTCGATTTGGCATCGGGCTTTCCGGCGACCTTCGAAGTGATGATTGCGGCGCCCGAGGGTGATGCGGCCAACCAGGCAATGCTCGATGCGATCGTCTCGATCGAGGATCAGGGTGTGATGATCGCGGCCGCGGCTGCGGCGCTGGGACTGGAGATCTCGATCGAGGTATGAGCATTCGATCGCCGATAGTTGCCTCGTTGCTGGCGACGGCCAGCGCATTGGTCGCCTGTTCAAACGAACCGAATCCCGGTCGCGTCAACGAGTCCACAACACCGACCTCCGCCACACCGACCTCCGCCACACCGTCCTCCGCCACACCGACCTCCGCCACACCGACCTCGGCGGCTCGCTCCGCCGACGAACTGGCGCGCTCCGGGGGCGATGCGACGGTCTTCAATGACGGGCCGGGCGCGTTCGAGCAGGGGATCCCCACGCTCAGTCGCGAGGATCGGCGGGCGTTCGCGGTGGGCAACAGCTTCTTCAACGACAACTGGGTGACGGCACCGGCATCGACCGAAGGCCGCGACGGGCTGGGACCGTTATTCAATGCCCAGTCGTGCTCATCGTGCCACCTCCGCGACGGCAGGGCGCAGCCGCCCGCCGACAAGGCCGATCCGCAACGCGGGCTTCTCCTGCGGTTGTCGATCGTCGGCCCTGACGGCTCGCCCCAGTCCGATCCGGTGTACGGCGGTCAGCTGCAGGACCGGGCGATCAACGGCGTCGCCCCTGAGGGTCGCATCGTCATCGAGCATTCCGAGGTCGCCGGTACGTTCGGAGATGGCACCCCCTACATGCTCCTTGCGCCGACCTATTCGGTGGTCGATCTGGGCTATGGACCGCTGGCGTCGTCGATCATGGTGTCGCCGCGGGTTGCCCCGGCCGTCTTCGGGGTAGGGCTGCTCGAAGCGATCCCCGAGGCAACGCTGCTCAAGCGGGCCGATCCCGACGACGTCGATGGCGACGGGATTTCGGGCCGCCCGAACATGGTCATCGACGAACTTGGCAACCAGGTCATGGGCCGATTCGGGTGGAAGTCGAACGTGGCGACGGTCAACCAGCAAAACGCCGGAGCGTTCCACGGCGACGTTGGGATCACGAGTGGGCTGACTCCCGAGGCGGAATGCACCCTGACGCAGACCGATTGCCTCGCCGCACCGTCCGGTGGGGCCCCCGAACTCGACAATGCAAAACTGCAACGGGTCACCTTTTACACCCGCACGCTGGCCGTGCCGGCGCGACGCCTGGTGAACAGCCCGCAAACCGAGCCGGGTGAGGATCTGTTTTCGACGATCGGCTGCGCGTCGTGCCACATCGCCGAAGTCGAGACCGGGCCAAGTGACATCGCTGTCCTCGCCAACCAAACGATTCGTCCGTACACCGATCTGCTGGTGCACGATATGGGTCCCGCGTTGGCCGACAACCGACCTGACGGGGTCGCAACGGGGACTGAGTGGCGCACGGCTCCGCTGTGGGGAATCGGATTGGTCGACGAGGTCAACGGACACACCAGATTTCTTCACGATGGACGGGCCCGTAATATCGAAGAAGCCATTCTGTGGCACGGTGGCGAGGCCTCCTCGTCGCAACGGTTGTATCGCGAACTCACCGCCGATCAGCGCCGTCAGTTGTTGGACTTCCTGGAGGCATTGTGAGACCCAAATTCGTGCTGGTTCTGACCGCCATGGTCGTTGGAGGGTCATTGGGTTGTTCCGGCGATGATAGAGACGCGGGCAATTCCGCCGACTCGATCGACGCAGTGGTTACGACCGCCGTGACTCCGGTGGTCACCGACGAATCGCGTGCTGCCGTCGTCAAGGCACTGACAACGCAAGTCATCGTCCCGGCATACGCCGACATCGTCGGCTCGATCGAAGCGATGTCGACCTCGATCGAAGCGGCATGTTCGCAGCCGGGCGATGCCACCCGGCAAACGGCGCGCGATGCGTGGCGCTCGACGAGCGCCTCGTGGGCGTCGACCCGGGCGGTTCGCTTCGGTCCGGCAATGGCGCTGCGGGCGATGTCGAAGATTGCCTTCCCGGTCGATCCCGCCAAGATCCAAACCCTGGTGGCCGGGGAACTTGCCGTGGACCAAGCGTCGATCGGGGGCTTAGGAGCCGATCAGCGCGGCCTCGGCGGCCTTGAGGTCGTCCTGTTCGGCGATGACGCGCTCGATGAGCGGCGATGTGCGTACGCCATGTCGGTGGCCACCCTGATGGGCGACGCGGCCAACCAGGTGGCCACCGCATGGCAGGCCGCTCCACCAACCGACACCAAACAGTTCGTCGACGATGCAGTCAACAACATGATCTTCGCCCTCTCCGATGTCGCCGACACCAAGTTGGGCAAGGCCAGCGGTGACATCAGCGGAACCCCTGAGTTCGCCGAGATCGATGCCGGGCTGGCCCGCAACGCGTTGAACGACATGGTGTCGATCCTCGAAAGTGTTGATACCTCGTTGTCCGGCGGACCGTCCGGGATGGGGCTGGCTGCCCTGCTGGACGGCCAGAGCGCCGGGGTTGCCGAGCGGCTACACGACGAGCTTGTCTCCGCCCGGGACGCGGTGATGGCGGTTCCTGCTCCGTTGGCCACCACAACCGACACGGCACCGGTCTCGGCGGCGTATCAGTCCGTGCTGATCCCGCTGCGGACCCTGCGCACCGAGGTGGCGAGTCTCCTTGGCGTCACCCTCACGCTCGGAGATGCTGATGGCGACAGCTGAGCTGCACCGGGTAGCGACGCTCGGGGCAAGCCCGCGTCGGTTCGGTCTGATCTCGTCGGTCGTGCTCGTGGTTGTCACCGTGGGCTCGGTCGCCTGGTTCGCTCGATCCGACCCCGAACGCGTTCCCGCTCCCTTGTCAGCCGATCTCGCCCCGTTGGCGGTCGAGGCCAAGTCGAGCTTTCAGTTCAATTCCGTCGGCGACATGATCACGGCCAGCGACCTGGTGGTCGTGGGTCGGGTCGTCGTCACCGAACGAGGCCGCCTGGTTGGCGACCCGCTCCAGGGCGGCGTCGTCAGCCGCTTGGTGACCGTGCAGGTCGACGCCAGCCTGTGGAACCCGGCTCAGGCTGACTCGTCGGTCGTGATGGTCGACGAGGAGGGCTGGTTGCCTGATGGAACCCCGATCGTGGTCAACGGAATGCAGCCGAGCGTCGTTGGTGACGTCGGCGTGTGGTTCCTCGACCGGATACCGACCGATGAGTCCCCGACATATCTGGTGATCAATTCTCAAGGACGATTCATCGAGTCCGACGGGGTGATGCGCGGGGCCGACCAACGCGACGCGTTGGTCCAGGAGCTTCAGCGGTTGTCGATGGGTGAACTACGAGCGATGGTCGAGTCGGCCGTGAGGAATCAGCAATGAGTACCAGAACGTCGGCGGTCGGCGCACTCGCCGCGATCGTGTTGATGAGTGTCGCCGCATGCAGCGGATCGGACCCCGCGGTGCTGACGGTCTATTCGGGGCGAAGCGAGGAACTGATTGCTCCGCTGATCGAGCGGTTCACCGACGAATCCGGGATCACGGTCGAGGTGCTCTACGGCGATTCGGCCAGCCTGTCGGCCCAACTTCTTGAAGAGGGTGACAAGTCGCCCGCCGACGTGTTTTTCTCTCAGGCCCCTGGTCCGCTCGGGAGCATCGATGGTGCCGGCCTGCTCAAGGCCCTTCCGAACGACCTCGCCTCACTCGTTGCCGAGGAGTTTCGGGCCGCCGACGAAGAGTGGATCGGAGTTTCCGCCCGGGCCCGAGTGCTGGTCTACGACCCGCAACGCACCCCGTTGGCGTCGTTGCCGAAGTCCGTGCTGGGCCTGGGCGAACCGAGGTCCGACCTGACCGTCGGCATCGCCCCGACGAACGCATCCTTCCAGGACTTCGTGAGTGCGTTGCGGCTCGACCTCGGCGATGACGCCACCCTGCTCTTTCTCGACGGCCTCGCCGAGCGAGGGGTGCGGACCTACGCCAACAACGTGACCATCGTCGAAGCCGTTGGGCGCGGCGAGATCGACGTCGGCCTGGTCAACCACTACTACAACCTCGAGTTGCGGGCCCAGGACCAATCTCTGGCCACCGAGAACTACTACTTCGAGCCGGGCGACCTCGGCAGTCTCGTGCTCATTTCGGGCGCGGCGATCCTCAAGACCAGCGACAGTGACACCGAGGCCCAGTCGTTTGTTCGGTTCCTGCTCAGCGCGTCGTCACAGCAGTACTTCGCGGAACAGACCTACGAGTACCCGCTCGTCACGGGAGCACCGGGCCCCGCCGGGCAGCCATCGTTGGCCGAGTTGGGGGCACCGGAATTCGACGCCGTGCAACTCGGGCAAGAGCTGACGTCGACCCTGACCCTGATCAACGAGGCTGGCCTGGTCGGCTGAGTCATGCGTCGAAATGGTCCGTGGCCCACGATGATCTCGGCGCTGTCGGGAGCGCTCTTCGCGGTCCCATTCGCCTATCTAGTCGTGAAGGTGTTCGCCCTCGACGGCGTGGTCGACCTGGTCGCCGAGCCGACCACGTTGGCCACCGTCTGGCGTTCGTTGCAACTCGCCGTGCTCGTCACCGTCGTGGCCTCGGTCGGGGGCATTGGTTTGGCGTGGTTGGTCGTGCGGACCGATCTCCCCGGGCGGCGGATCGTCGCCGTGCTGGCGATGCTGCCGCTCGTCATACCGTCGTTCATCGGTGCCCACGCCTATGTCAGCGCGTTCGCTCCCGGCGGACTGCTTGAAGAGAGCCTCGGTTGGCGAGGGCTTCCCGAGGTGCGTGGTCTTGCCGGCGCAGTGTTCGTGCTCAGCATCCTGTCGTACCCCTATGTGATGATTCCCGTCGCCGCACGGCTCAACGCGATGCCCCCCAGTCTCGAGGAAGGGGCGCGGCTTCTCGGTCGGTCGCCCCGCTCGATTGCCTGGACGATCGTGCGCCCACAACTCGCCTCGACCGTTGTCGCCGGGGCAACGCTGGTCTGCTTGTACTCGCTCAGCGACTTCGGTGCCGTCAACTTCGTGCAGTACGACACCCTGACCCGAAAGGTCTTCGAGGCCCGGCTCGACCCGGCGCGGTCGGTCGTTTTTTCGCTCGTTCTGGGGCTGCTCGCATTGTCAGTCTCAGTCGGCTCCCACCGACTTGCTCGGCGGGTTCCGACCATCGCCTCGGCCCCGATGAAGCGACCGTTGCGGTACGCCCTCGGACGATGGCGATTCGTCAGCGTGGCGGTCGTGGCGGTGATCCTGGTGATGGCGCTGGTAATCCCGATCGGCGTTCTGACCTGGTGGGTCGTGCGGGGCCGGGCATCGGGAGGCAGACGAAGTGCGGCGGTCG
>JANNNL010000485.1:0-7158 GCA_031398525.1 Actinomycetes bacterium
CGGGGGGACTCCAAGTCGAAGAGTCATGGAGATACGATCACGACACCCTGGCCGCGTCGGTCACCCAGAACCTCGGCCCTGAACCAAGCGCCTGATTGCGGGCCGCTCCGGCCGCGAGGCTTCACTATCCGATGCCGGTCCGACGGGCACCCGGCCGGTCGTGACCCGACGACCACGGGCGATGACGCGTCGTGCCGTAACGTCGGGCCAATGACCGCTCAAGTCGTGGAGCTCACGGCTGATCGGCACGTTCCGCGTCAGGTCGTGGCGCTTGGCTATCGCGACTACCGCTGGTTCTGGGGATCGAGCGTCGTCTCCAACACCGGCTCGATGATGCACATGGCGGCGCTGAACTGGGTGGTCGCCGACCTGCACGGGGTCACTGCGGCGACAGTCATTGCCAGCATCGGGGTGATTCCGATGCTGATCTCGTCGCCGATCGGTGGCTCGCTCGCCGATCGCTTCGAACGCCGCCGGGTGTTCCTCTGGGCGGTGTGGCTGCAGACGTTGGCGGCCGGTGCGCTCGCCTTCGCCTATCAAGCGGGCTGGACGGGCCTGCCCGCGTTCGCGGTGTTGGCGGTGCTCGGCGGCTTTGTCGGATCGATCGGTGCGCCGGTGCAGCAGGCGATCATCACCGATCTCGTCCCACCATCGGCGATGCGCAATGCCTCGGTGCTCAACTCGACCCAGTTCACCGTCAGCCGGTCGCTCGGCCCGACGCTGGCCGGGTTGTTGATCGGCGTGTTCGACGCGTCGACGGTGTTCTGGGCGAACACGGTCAGCTTTGTAGCCCTCGTTGTCGCCCTTCGGGGCATGACCCGACGCCCAGCCCCGGCGCGACCGGTGGACGCCGTCAGCTATCTCGCAGCGTTCGGATCGGGCTGTCGATACTCGGCGAGACACCCCGGCCTGAGGATCGCCCTGATCGCCGCCTTCGTGATGGCGTTCGTGTCCGCGCCGCTGCAGCTCAACGGCCAGGTGATCGCCCGTGAAGCGTTCGACGCCGGACCAACCGCCTTCGGCCTGCTCGTCGGCGCCTTCGGGTACGGTTCGCTCGTCGCGGCGCTTGGCTTGCTCGCGTTCGATCGGGGATGGAGTCACCGAGCCCTCGCCACCACGGGCTTTCCGTTGCTCGCCGCCGGACTATTCGGACTGGCGGTCGCCCCGGTCGTCGCGTTGGGAATTGTTGCGAACGCCCTGGTCGGCGTGGCATTCATGTTGGCGATGTCGACGATCATGTCGTCGGTGCACTCATTGTGCGACGACGAATACCGCGGTCGGGTGATGAGCGTCTGGATGATCCTGTGGGGTCTTGCGGCCCCGCTCGGCATCATGCTCACCGGCCTCTCCAGCCTGATCGGGATCCGCTGGGTGCTGGTCATCGACGCCACCCTCGTCGCGGTCTTCTTCGCCATCACCCATCTGCGTGGCCGTTTACGTCTCCTCGACCCGGCCGGTGAGCGACAATCAGGCTGACGCCGACGTTGTCGCTCAGTCGACGGTGCGGTCCTGATACCGACCTTGGACCGCGACGGTGACCCCGATTGCCTTAGGATCCCAGGTGGCTTCTGTAGCTTTGTCGAGACCGAGCCACTCGACCAGCATGTCCTGGTGCTTGGGGTACGTGCGTGCGCAACCTTTGCTACGCGGATCGGGCGGGATGAATCCGGCCCCGTGGATCGCTTGGCCGTCGTTGAAGTAGAGCGGCTTGTACATGTTGCCGTTGAGCGGATTGTCGCCTTCGACCGGGAAGGTTGCGCTGTCGTGCCATCCGTCGTTGTCGATCGCCGGGTCGAAGCGGAAGGCGGGCGCGGACACGGTACGGGTCTCGAAACCCGGCTGTCCGGTCGAGGTCGGGAACACACCGACGACTCGGTCATTGCCCTCGCCGGTGAAGATCACCTGGCACGTCTGGTCGACGAGGATCCACTTGCCAGCATCGGTGGGGGCCCCGGCTGGGATCGCCAGGGTGGTGGCCGCAAAGATCGCCGCCTCTTCGTCGCTTCCTGCGGTCAGGTGCCCGTTGTGGACCGGTAGACCAAGTCCCATCCGGGCCGCGCAGATCGCCTGGCGTGTATACGAG
The DNA here is from genome assembly GCA_031398525.1 of Actinomycetes bacterium. Taxonomy (GTDB): domain Bacteria; phylum Actinomycetota; class Acidimicrobiia; order Acidimicrobiales; family Ilumatobacteraceae; genus JANMJD01. The sequence continues at coordinate 2,084 of JANNNL010000485.1, forward strand.
CCGGAGTCGCCGTCGACTCCGAGCGGCGGCAACGAGGTGCTGGCGAAAAGTTCGTTGAGTTCGGTCTGCTGGAGCATCACGGCGTCCGCTGGCGGCGCAATGCGCGACGCACCGGTGACGTCGTCGATGTCGTTGCCGACACAGATGTCGAAGATCTGCCCAGGATGGATCGTGGCCGCAACATCCAGTGCATTCTCCGCTTCGATGTCGGCCATGGGGACGCCGGTCCGGTCGCTGATCGCAATCAGCGCGTCGCCCGGCTCGACCGTCACCACACACACCGGCACCGGCGCGGTCGTCGCAACGGGAGCCGTGGTCACGGGGGTCGGCGCCGTCGACGACACGGGTCCATCGGCGCTGTCGATGCCACCCAGGCCAGTACCGCAGGCGGCCAGAAGGACGGAGCCGAGCACGAGCACGACGACACCCGGCCGCCGTTGTTTGGACTGTCGAAGCAAAGAGGGGCACATCGGGGGTTTGCCTGCTCATCGAGGGTGGCCACCATCGTCGCATGAATCGGACTGCGCGAAGGAATACCGGTCACGCGGGGAATGTGGTGACCGCTCGTCGTGGTTTCAACTCCACGTCGTTCGCTCCCGGCTACGCAACGTCCGTGAACAGATCAGGCGAAACGATTCCGGTTGCCAATACAGGGGAGCAGGCGGTTTTGCCGATCAGCCCGAGCACCTTGAGGGCTACAGTTGAGTGTCGGCAACGAGGGCTGACGGTCGGAACTCGTCGGGGGAGACACCATGACCGCAGCACCGGGTGACAGGTCGTCAGGTTTCTTGGACATCGCGCCGAGTGGCGACTTCCGAGATCCGTACGTCGAGTTTGCCCGGATGCGTTCCGACTCGCCCACCGACTACACCTTCGGCTTTCCCGCCCGCGTCATGTCTGGGGTGCTCGGCCTTCCGGAGGCCGACTATGGCCGGTTTCAAGAGTGGGCGATCGGGATCATCACGGTCTTTCGGGACTGGGACAACGCAATCCATTGTTCGAGCGAGCTCACGAACTACCTCGCCGCCATCATCGAGTTGCGGCGATCTGACCCTCGTGATGATCTGATCAGTGACCTGGTCACGGCCGAACTCGACGGGGTAAAGCTCGATGACGAGGAGATCTACTCGTTCCTGCGCATGCTGCTACCGGCCGGGATCGAAACGACGTACCGATCGAGCGGCAACCTGCTGTACCTGCTGCTGACCCACCCATCGCAGCTTGACGCCGTGGGAGCCGACCGGACGCTCATTCCCCAGGCGATCGAGGAAGGTCTGCGTTTTGAGTCGCCGGTGCTGCTGACCCCACGAGTGGCGACGACCGACACCGAACTCGCCGGGGTGTTCATTCCGGCGGGGTCGACGGTGGTGGCGATGATCGCCTCGGCGAACCGGGATGCCTCGGTGTTCGACGCACCTGAGGTGTTCGATATCTTCCGTGACTCGAAGCAGCGCATGTCGTTCGGTACCGGCCCCCATCTCTGCCTGGGAATGCACCTCGCTCGCATGGAGACTCGCATCGCCCTCAACGCCCTGCTCGATCGCCTTCCTGGGCTCCGACTTGACGATGAAAGCGGCGACGAAGTCCGACGCCCGCATCTCCGGTGACGGGCTGTTTCGGAATCCCACGGCGCTGCCGGTCAGCTGGGACGTCTGATGTTGCTCGGCCATTGGGGGTCGCATCGGGTCGCGTTCATGCCGGTAGCTCCTTGCCCTCAGCCGGGGATGGCGTTGACCATGCAGGTGTCGAGACCGCGGATGACGTTGTTCAGCTTGCGGGTGACTGATTCGATCTCGAAGCGTTCGACCCGTGGTAACAATGCGTCAAGCAGGGCGCGGATTTCGATGCGGGCGAGGTGGCCTCCGGGGCACGAATGTGCGCCGTAGCCGAGGCCGAGGTGCTCCGACGCGTTTGATCGTTCGATGTCGAACCGGTCTGGGTCGGCGAACCTTCGGTCGTCACGGTTCGCGGCACCGTACGAGATGAACACCCGCGAACCGGCGGGAATGGTGACGCCATCGAGTTCGTGATCCTCGGTGGTCGAGCGTGAGAAGCCTTGAATGACCGACTCGATGCGGAGCACCTCGTTGATCGCGTTGGCCGCAAGCTCGGGGCGCTGGCGAAGCAGCGTCCACTGGTCTGGGTGGTTGGCGAACAGCCAGATCAGATTAGAGGTCGCGTTTATCGTGGTGTCGAGCGCCGGGCCCATGTAGTCGTTCATCAGCTTCCCCGGGTCATCGGCGGCGAGGTCACCTCGATCCGCCGCTTCGTAGAGTCCCATCGCCCAACCGCCCGGCTTGAGCTTGTCTCGCTGGCATTCGGTCTCGAGAAACGCTCCCATCTCGCCGATCAGCGGGAAGGCATTGTTGGCCCGTTCGTTCAATGGGCCGAACGCGTTGAAGATGGCACCACCCCACTCCACCATGCGGTCCCGGCCATTCTCGGGTATGCCAACGAGTGTCGACACGATGGACACGGGGAGGTGATGCGCAAGGTCGTGAACGGCGTCGAACGTGCCGCCCGCCACGAGCCGGGCAACGAGCGTGTCGGCCTCGGTCTCGATCTGGGGACGCACCTCGCCAAGCGCTTTGATAGTGAGCGGCGCAGCGACCGCGGCACGCAGCCGACCGTGCTGTTCGCCATCGGTGCAGAGCAGAATCTGACCGCCGAACATCTCGTTCAGCGGGTCGTTCATCATCGCTCCGCGAGCCGACGAGAACACCTTCCAATTCTTCAATGCGTCGCGACAATCGGCGTAGCGGGTCAATGCATACGCGTCGTAGGCGTTCATCCACACCGCCGCACCCTGCGCTCGCAGTTCGGCGTAGACCGGGTAGGGATCGGTGAGCGACTCGTCCGAGAAGAGGTCAAGATCGGTCGATGGAGCAGCAAGTTGAGACATGGACTTCTCCGAGCTGGGTTGATTGCCGTGTTGTCGACTGTCGGCTCCGAGCAGCCGTTGACGGATTTCCTCAAGCTACGGGTTGATCATGCGGCCGATGTCATTGCGCTGTCAGCGATTCCACCCGCCGGCGCTCCCACCGCAGACGAAAGGCCGCGTGCTACGCCGAGCGGCGACGCTCGTTCAGCAAGGCGATGACTTCGAGTGCGTGGCGATGCTCCACCGCAGCAAAGATGCGGGTCGCTTCGGTGGCTTCTCCAGACTCCAGTGCGACCTGTAGCTCGGCGATACCCGCCTTCTGGATCGTCATTGTGTTCGGAACGATGGCGAAGAAGTTCCCGGGGACAATCTGGGCGGTTGACCGGAGTACGGCGATCAGCCGGTTCGAACCGGCGAGGTGAACCAGCGCGCTCAGGTAGTGTGCGTTGGCTCGTTCGAAGACACTCGGGTTCGCGGCGTTGTCAATGCGGTCGGCGTGGACGTTGAGCGTTGTCAGGTCGTGTGTAGTCATCCGCTCGATCGCTCGGCGGGCGGCGAAGCCGTAGAAGCGGCCGTAGAGCGCGAAGCGATCGAGTACCGCTTGTTCATCCAAGGCATTGACGAACGCACCTCGATGAGGGACCACATGGACCCACCCCTCGCGTTCGAGGACGATGATCGCTTCGCGAACAGGAATACGGCTCACCCCGATCGCGTCGGCGATGTCGTCCTGAGGCAGGCGTTGGCCGTCGGTCAGTGTGCCCTCGAAGACAAGCCGCCGCACATAGCGAGCGACGGCATCGCCGCCTGTTTCGCCCACGCCGGGCGCGTTCTTCGTTGATGCAGTAGCGGGCCGCGCCATGTATCAAGTATACGTAGACCTCATGGCAAGCTTGGGCGCTTCAGGCTCCCGCAACGAGGCCCGTCGAGGCGAATGCCTCGACGACGGCGTCGCCCTGGCGAAGGAGCGTCGCGACGAGTGCGGAGTCTGCTTGTTCCGCTGATCTGGCCTTCAACGCCTCGACGAACTCGCGATAGCCGTGTTCCTGAATTTGGCGGCCCGCCGGGACGTACTCAAAGAACCCGGTGGGCAAGATCGCTGGAGTCACCATCAGGGCGGCAGTGAGGCGAGGGGAATTGGCGACCTTGATCAGCCGCCCGATGAACCGGTCGTTCATCTCGGTGAATACGTCGAGTTCGGTGGCCGCCATCATTGTGTGGAACACGTCGTCGAATGTCGCGATGTCTTCGTCGGTAGCGGTCTCGACCACCCGCCGAGCGATCAAACCGAACACCAAACCCCGCAGTTCGAAATGGTCGCGGATGTCGTCGACCTCAAGTCCGGCCACGTATGCGCCACGATTGTTCTCGAAGGTCACCCAGCCCTCGCTGTCGAGCGCAATGATCGCCTCACGCACCGGAATCCGGCTGACGCCGAGTTCGTCGGCGATGTCTTCTTGGCGAAGTCGGTCGCCCTTGGTCAACTCGCCCGAGACGATCAGTCGTCGAATGTGCGCCGCGACCTGATCGGCGCTACTCGCCCGCGTGAGTCGACGCCGCACACCAGTTGAGGATGGTCGGGTCGAACGATCGGCCGTCGACGGCTCCTTCGGCTTCATCGGCGTCACTCCTCGATGGTGGTCTCAGGTCGGTGTGAGGCGGCAGCGAGTGATTCGGTGCACGTCCCAGGGGGCATCGTATGCCACCAACTGAAACCGCTGCTGCTTCGTCATCGACACTCATGTATATAGTCTGCATTCGATGCGACTCCGATCGACCCCCGAGGAACGAGCGTTCCGTGACGAACTCCGGGCGTGGCTCGATGAAGCGACCACTGATCTCCCAGACCCGGCCGGAGCCGACGATTGGCCGGGTCAGCGCGTCTTCGATACTGCCTGGCAACGTCGGCTGTTCGATGCCGGTTACGCCGGGATCTCCTGGCCAGCGCAGTACGGCGGGCGCGGCGCAACGCCGAGCGAGGAACTGATCTTCCTTGAGGAGACGGAGCGGGTTGGCGCGCCGTACGTCGGGTGCAACTTCGTGGGCATGCTGCACGCCGGTCCGACGATCGCGGCGGAGGGCACGCCGGAGCAACGTGCTGCACATCTTCCGGCGATCCTGCGCGGCGAGCAGGTCTGGTGCCAAGGCTTCTCCGAGCCCGAAGCCGGTTCCGATCTCGCCGCATTGCGAACGC
>JANNNL010000525.1:0-6931 GCA_031398525.1 Actinomycetes bacterium
TCTTCCCCGGTGTAACTAATCATTCCAATGTAAATTTCTTTTGTCCGGACTGTTTGGTTCGGACCCATTTTGCTGATGGCCAAGCTCGGCACGTTCTCGGAGGTCACCTGCGTCGGCGAGAACTCGGTCATCAAGATCGACAAGGAATTCCCCCTCGACGTCGTCGCCCTCGTCAGCTGTGGCGTGGCCACCGGCTGGGGTTCGGCGACCAACCGCGCCGCGGTCGAGCCGGGCGACACGGTCGTCGTCGTCGGCATCGGTGGCATCGGCATCAACGCCGTGCAGGGGGCCAAGATGGCCGGGGCCAAGCGCGTCATCGCCGTCGACCCGGTCGAGTTCAAGCGGGAAAAGGCGATGGAGTTCGGCGCCACCCACACGTTCTCGTCGATGGAAGAGGCGATGCCCGCCGTCACCGAGCTGACCTGGGGCCAGATGGCCGACAAGGTGATCATGACCCCCGGCGTGATGTACGGCGACCTGATGCAGCTCGGCACCGCCCTGTGCGGCAAGGGCGGCACGATCGTGGTCACCGCCGTCGCCCCGATGACCCAGACCCACTCGGCCGTCAACCTGTTCGAGTTGGCGATGTGGAACAAGGAGATCAAGGGCACGATCTTCGGTTCGCTCAACCCCCGCGCCGACATCCCCAAGCTGCTCGGCATGTACCGCGACGGCACCCTGATGCTCGACGAGCTGATCACCAAGCGCTACCCGTTGTCCGAGATCAACGAGGGTTACCGGGCCATGCGCGACGGCGAAAACATCCGCGGCATCATCGTGAATGACTGAATCACAGGCCCTTCTGGCCCGTCTCGGCGGGCAGGTGGTCGGACGGCGGCGTGAGATCGAGCTGGTGCTCGCCGCCCTTGCGGCCGATCGTCACATTCTGTTGGAAGGCCCGCCGGGCACCGGCAAATCAACGCTGTTGCGTGCCGTCGCCGGTGAGCTCGGTGTGGGCTTCGAGTTCGTCGAGGGTAACGCCGAGCTGACCCCGGCGCGCCTGGTCGGTCACTTCGACCCGGCCCGGGTGATCACCGACGGCTACTCCCCCGACGTCTACCAAGATGGTCCGCTGGCTACTGCGTTGCGCGACGGCTCGCTGCTCTACATCGAGGAGATCAACCGCATCCCGGAGGAAACCCTCAACGTGCTCGTCACGGTGATGAGCGAAGGCGAACTGCACGTTCCGCGGCTGGGGCGAATCGTTGCCAGTCGCGGTTTTCGCCTGGTCGCGGCAATGAATCCGTTCGACGCGGTAGGTACGGCGCGCATCTCAAGCGCGATCTACGACCGGGTCTGCCGCCTCGCCGTCGGCTATCAACCGGCCGACGAGGAAGCCGCGATCGTCAACCGATCAACGGGTTCTGGCGCCCCAGATCCGGAGTGGGTCGGCAAGGTTGTAGAACTCGTCCGGCGGACCCGCAACCATCATGAGTTGCGCGTCGGATCGTCGGTGCGTGGGGCGATCGACACCACGATGGTCGCAGTCTCGCTCGGCTCGTTGCGGGGACTCCCGGCCACCGATTCCGGCGTTGGCCTCGATGCCGCGCTCGTCGCCTTGTCGGGACGAATTCGGCTGCGCGAAGGCGCGACCCGAACGACGGAAGAGATCGTCACCGAGCTCTGGTACGACGTCTTCGGCCGACCCGACTCCGACTCGCCCGAAAGAGGCGGTGATGGTGAGCCGGGAAAAGCGGCAGCCCCGAACGGGGCCAGCCCCCCTCGGTAAAGGAAGGCGCGGACGCCGACCAAGCCGTGCAAGAAGCCGGCCGGCGGACGACCTCGCGCCGCGACCTGGCCCGCCACGAGGGCTTCGAACAAGTCTCGCCGGAAGTCGGTGAACTCGATGAGGCCGCCTTCGACGACGCGATGGACCACGACCCCGACGAGACCCTGGCAATGCTCGCCGACCTCACCGCGGCGACCGACCCGCAGCTGCGAGCCCTGGCCAAACGGCTCGCTGGACGGTTGATGTTGGAGGTGTCGCGCCGTGGCCCGGTCAAGCCCCGGGGCATTGGCAAGCTGGTCACCCAGCCGTACCGTCCCGATGGCGGCGACCTCGACCTCGACGCCTCGATCGAGGAACTCGCCGAGGCCCGGGGCCTACGACGAGCGGCCAACCCCGAGGGTTTGTACGTGCGTGGCTGGGCCAAGCCGGGGACCGCGTTGTGCCTGATGATCGACCGTTCCGGGTCGATGGGAGGCCGGCCGTTGGCGACCTCGGCCGTCGCCGTCGCGGCGATTGCCTGGCGGGCGCCCGACGACTACAGCGTGCTGGCCTTCGGCAAGGACGTCGTCGTCGCCAAGTCACAGGACGCGCCCAAGCCGCCCGAGCGCGTGATCAACGACGTGCTGACCTTGCGCGGATTCGGCACCACCGACTTGGCTGGAGCGCTCCAGACTGCCGCGGTGCAACTCAACCGCAGCCGGGCCGGCCGTCGAATCGGCATCCTGCTCTCGGACTGCCGGGCCACCGTCCCCGGCGACGTGGAAGCGGCCGCCCGCAGCCTTGACGAGTTGTGCATCATCGCCCCCGAGGGCGACGACGACGAAGCCCGTGCCCTGGCCCACCGCGTCGGAGCCCGACTGGTCACCGTCGTCGGCCCCTCACATATCCCCGAAGCCCTCTCCGCCGCCCTCAGCGACTGACGGTCGACCCAAGACGGACTACTGGCAACTCGGGTCGTCGGGAGGCGCGAAGCCGACATTCGTCTGCTCGTCGATGACGACGGCCGCCACCGTTGTCGTGGTCGCCGGAAGCGTGGTGGTGGTGGCCTTCGAACCTGACGCCGAGGTAGTCGTCGGGCCCCCGGTCACCACCCGCGTGGTCGTCGGTGCGACCGGGACCGTGGTCTCCACCGGTGGGAGGAACAGGTCGGCGGCATCGACGATCCGCAGTTGACCGCGGAACACCTTGAGCACGTTCTCCATATAGCCGGAGTTCAGAATCGGCACCAGCACCGACTGGTCGTTGATTTTACGACCCGATGCCTCGATTTGGAACGTCCGGACCGTGGCTGCATCGAACGTGCGCATCGCGTTGGCGACGTCGAGCATCAACCCGGCAGTGAGCTCTGAGTCGGTACGAACGTTGTCAATCGCCGTGTCAACCAAGCCCTTGGCCACACCCGGATCGACCCTCCAACGGCTGAGCGCCTTGGCCATAGCTCGCTTGAGAAAGTCCTGTTGGCGGGTGATCCGGCCAATGTCGGAGGTGCCGTCGGTCTGCCACTTGCCGCGCTCGTCGAGCCATTGGTAGTGACGCGACCGCACATAGGCAAGTCCCTCCTCGCCACCGAAGAGATGACATTCGGGCTCGGGGATATACAAGCCCGAGTTCCTGTCCCGCGTCGGAAACGCGAACGGTACCGACACGCCGCCAACAGCCTCGACCAGATCGCGAAACGCACAGAAGTCGATGTTGATCCAGTGGTCGATCCCGAGATAAAAGTTTGCACCAATCGTGTTGATGATCTTCGACGGATTGTTCGGATCGAGGGCGCCGTTGATTCGGCCCTTGCCGGTGCGGCCGTCGATCTTCACCCACAGGTCGCGGGGGAACGAGAGAATCGCGGCATCCTTGGTTTGCGAGTTCACTCGCAACAACATGATTGTGTCGGCCCGTGAACCGGCTACGTCGCTGGCGTTGCCGAAGGCCCCGGCGTAGGGCGAGTTCGGGTCGATGCACTCACGGCTGTCGCTGGCCGTGAGCAGAAAGTTCTTCGCTCCGAAGTCGATCACTTCGGGAATCGTGGTCGCCACCGGTGGCGTCGTGACTTGGCCGAGGACGGTCGAGTCGGGCACCTCGGGCTGACCGGCCGCCGGGGCAGTCGGCGTGACCGCTGGTCGGTTGATCTGAATCAGGGCGCGGTCACCGAGGCGATTGTTGGCGTACCAGATCAGCCCAGCCGCTGCGAGCAGGGCGACCGAGATCACTGAGTTGAAGATCAGCACGAACCGCTGTGGCCAGCTTCGGTGTGCTCGACGATGTTTGGCCGGGGCTGGGGTGAGTTCACCGGTGGCAGAGGCACCGGCGATCGCTGCGGCCAAAACCGCATCTGGTGATCGTCGTCGCAAGCCCATGAGGCTCCCAGGATACCCAATGAGTCACCCGGCCTATCGCCGGGTCACACCACCACCACGACGGTGTCGAGTTGGGCCCATTCCCACATCCACTCCGCGTCAGCGGTGGCCTGGCGTACGCAACCGCCCGATAGTGCCTGGCCGAGTTGATCGACGGTCTGCACTGGCTGACCGCCCCTGATGGGGATCTCGTGAAAGCCGACATTTCCGCCGTTTGGGCCGATTGCGAAGCGGATCATCCACCGCCAACAGATCGCCGAATTCGACGCCGCGCACGTCGTGTCCGACCGGCTCCAGACACGGTAGGTCCCCACGCCTGGCGTACCGATCCGTCCGCTGACCTGGTGCGTCTTGACGACCACGCCTGACTCGTCCACCGCCCACACTCGTTGGCCGCGATTGGAGTAGACAATCCGGCGGCCGGTACCCGAGTCGGCGGGCAGCACTTCTTCGGCGGGGACAAGCGGGGGAGGCAACGTCGGGCCCACCTGAACCGCGGGTTCCCTCGACGGCGGAGCGACCTGCTCTGAACCCGCTACCCCCGACGGGGCACCGGCATGGGCCGACCCCGTCATCACCATCAACGACGACATGCAGACGGCCGCACCAAACCCTGCCCAGATTCGCATGTGACGAGAGTAATACTCAGCCGGGGGCGACTTTCAATGAACATCGCACGAGAATCCGGTGGTCGGTCAAGCGACCTCAGCCCGGGTCCGCTACTCTGCGTCACCGGCGAAGTGAAAATAATTGACGAGGAGTACAAATCCCCCGACTATGGCTACGGCCCAGCAGCGCATCAACCACTTGGGGTCGAATTCGTCGCGTCGCCGGAACCGTCGCGCTTGCTGCGGTGTTGCTTCCCACGTTGGCCGGGGCCGACTCGGCTCAAGGTACCGACTCGCCGATGGTGATCGGTGTCTCGTCGCTTCCCCACCACTTCGACACCGACGCCGAAGAGGTCGCCAACGTCGAATCGTGGCTCGGCCAGCCGTTCGGTGTGATTCGAGTTTTCAAACAGTGGGACGAGCCGTTCCCAAATCCGTATGAGGCCTGGGCGTTGGGCACCGGCCATCGCCTCGTCGTCTCACTGAAGTCGGAACGCTTCAACGGTGCGCCGATCAAATGGGATGACGTTGCCACCGCCGCTCCGGGCTCGGGCTTGTACGACTACGTTGCGCAACTCGCCACAAAGATCGCCGCGCTCGATCAGCCGGTGTATTTCATCTTTCACCACGAGCCCGAGGTCAAGGGCCACGAGATTTACGGCGAGGCCCCTCAATTCATCGCCGCCTGGCGCAATGTTGTCGGCATTTTTCGCGCAGCTGGCGCGTCGAATGTGAAGTTCATGCTCACCCTGACGGATCACGCCTACCGGGTGCCATCAACCGATTCGCGAACGGCCGACAACTGGTACCCGGGCGATGACTATGTCGACGCCATCGGCGCCGACACCTACAACTGGTACAACTGCCGCGTTGCCGGGGGTGATTGGACGTCACTCGAACTCCTGCTCGGCGGTCACCGACGATTCGGCGAGCGCCACCCGACCAAGGAGTTGTGGCTACCCGAGCTCGGTTCGGTCGAAGACCCGGCCAACGCCGACCGCAAGGCGACCTGGTTCAACGATGCCCGAGCGCTGTTCCAGAAGGCCGAGTGGCGGCAATACAAGGGCGTCATCTACTTCAACTCCGAGCACAACAACAATCGCTTTCCCGACTGCGACTGGTGGCTCGACTCCTCCGACGAGTCCCTCGCCGCCTTCGGTCAGTGGATGAACGACCCGTTCTTCGGCGGCGACGGGGGAACGCCCCCGCCGCCATCGATCAGGATCATCAACTCGGTTGATCGCGGCGGACTGGGCTACAAACCGGCGGTCCGCGAAACCCCGCCGACGACCACTGCCTAAGCCGTCGGTGCCATTTCGGGCGGGGCCAACTCGACGGCGACGCTCAACTCGGCCCCGACAACGGTCTCGATTACTTCGATCGAGCCGGCGGCGACCAAGTCACCCTGGGCGAGCGCCACGGCGTCGAGAACCTCCGACGGAGCGGTGAGGACCATGCGGGCGACGACGGTCCGCTGCGAGGTTTTCGCCTCGGTCTTGGCCCGACGAACCCGGCCGAGCACGTCACAGGTCGACTCCAACGTCAGCTGACCCCCGCCACTGGCGGTCAGCGTCGGCCACGGCTGGGCGTGGATCGACCCGTCTTGCCACCAGTCCCAGACCTCTTCGGTGACGAACGGCAGGAACGGCGCAAACAGCCGCTGCATGACGTTCAATGCCTCGCGCAGCGCGCCGACCGCCGAGCCATCAGCCGCGTAGGCGCGACCCTTGACGAGTTCGACGTAGTCGTCGCAGAACCACCAGAAGAACTCCTCGGTGCGCTCCAGTGCCCGGGCGTAGTCGAAGTCCTCGAAGCCGCGGGATGCCTCGTCGACGACTGTCGCCAGTCGGTCGAGCATGGCGACGTCGAGAGGCGCAGTGACCGCACCAGCGGTAGCGGCGTCGAAGGAGAGGACGAACTTGGTGACGTTGAGCAGCTTCATCGCCAGCTTGCGGCCGATTTTCATCTGGCCTTCGTCGAGCGCGGTGTCGACCCCCGGCCGACCCGACGCCGCCCAGTAGCGGATCGCGTCGGTGCCGTACTGCTCGAGCAGGTTCATCGGCGTGACGACATTGCCCTTCGACTTCGACATCTTCTTGCGATCCGGGTCGAGCACCCACCCGTTGATGGTGGTGGCGCCCCAAGGCAACCCGCCGTGCTCGAACTTGGACCGCACGACCGTGTCGAACAACCAGGTCCGGATGATCTCCGGGCCCTGCGGGCGCAGGTCCATCGGGAAG
>JANNNL010000551.1:0-5576 GCA_031398525.1 Actinomycetes bacterium
CGGCGAACGCGAGGGCGACGACCGCTCGGCGCCGACGATTCGCCTGACCGCCGCGAACGACGGTTGGTTTCCCATGTCGAACGGCTTGTCGCGCCTTGCGACGCGCTTCTGGGGCCGTGACGACGTCACTGCTGCGGCACGGGCGCGGTTCGGTGAGGACCTCGACGCCGCCGCGGCTCGGGCCGCCGAGCTGGTGACGTTGACCCCTGACGAGATTGATTGGGACGATGAGGTGCCCGTGATGTTGGCCGAGCGCAACTCGTTCTCGCCCGACGCGTTGACGGCGATGGAGGCGAACTACCGGTTCGTCGGTCCCGAGACGATGGAAACCAAGATATTCGCCCGGCTTACCGCCTGGCAGAACTGGGTGTTTCAACGGCCCAACGCAGTCGGTCCCGACGGCGCCCTGCAACGCTTCGGAACCGGTTCCCGCCCGACGTACGACCGCAACAGAGTCTGAGAGGAACCACGATGGTGAGTGCTGTCGATATCAACGCGAAGATCCCGAACAACGTCGGGCTGGCCGACGACAAGCGCTTACTGCGCGCCCTCGAGTCATGGCAACCGCGGTTCATCGACTGGTGGCGTCAGATGGGCCCCGTGGCGTTCCAGGACTCGGGGGTCTATCTGCGTACGGCGATCTCGGTCGGCCAGGACGGGTGGGCGAACTTCGGGCACGTGCAGATGCCCGACTACCGCTGGGGCGTGTTCCTCGCCGAACCGACACGGGACCGCACGATTGCGTTCGGCGACCACAAAGGCGAAGCTGCGTGGCAGGAAGTGCCCGGGGCTTACCGGGCGGATCTTCGTCGCCTGATCGTCGTGCAGGGCGACACCGAACCGGCATCGGTGGAGCAGCAACGCGCCCTGTGCATGACCGCGCCGTCGCTGTACGACATGCGCAACCTGTTCCAGATCAACGTCGAGGAAGGCCGCCACCTGTGGGCGATGGTGTACCTGCTCCACCGCTACTTCGGCTCCGACGGTCGCGATGAAGCCGACGAAATGCTCGAGCGTCACTCCGGCGACGCCGACCGCCCGCGGATCCTCGGCGCGTTCAACGAACCGACGCCCGACTGGTTGTCGTTCTACTTTTTCACGTACTTCACCGACCGCGACGGCAAGTTCCAGCTCGCCTCGCTACGCGAATCAGCGTTCGACCCGCTGTCACGCACCTGCGACTTCATGTTGAAGGAGGAAGCGCACCACATGTTCGTCGGCGCATCGGGCATCTCCCGAGTGGTCGACCGCACGATTGAGTTGATGAAACGCCACGACACCGCCGATGTCCGACCGTTCGGCGGCATCGACATCGACACCTTGCAGCGCTATCTGAACTTCCATTACTCGGTGTCACTCGACCTGTTCGGCGCCGAGACATCGACGAACGCGGCGAACTACTTCGGTGCGGGGCTGAAGGGCCGATACCAGGAGGAAAAGCGCGACGACGACCACCGCCTGCACGACTCGCTCCGCCCAGTCCCCTACGCAACCGACGACGCCATCGCCACCCGCGAGGTCACGCAACTGGCTGCGCTCAATGAGACGTTGCGTGACGATTACACAGTCGACTGCCAAAAGGGTGTCGACCGGTGGAACCGGGCACTCGCTGCCGTCGGGCGTGAGTTCACCCTTCCCCATGCTGGCTTCAACCGAAACGTCGGGACCTTCCGCGGGCGGCGGGTCAGCCCTAACGGTCGGCTGATCAGCGAGATGGAATGGGTCGCCAACGTCGATCAGTGGCTGCCGTCAGGCAGTGACCGCGTCTACGTCGAATCGCTGATGGTCGGCGTCCATGAGCAAGGCAGGATGGCCGGATGGGTCGCCCCGCCTCAAACCGGTATCCACGCCAAACCCGTCGACTTCGACTACGTGCAGATCTGGTCGCGCTGACCGAAGCTAGCTTTCAAGATCGGCCTGCTGGGCGCTGTCGTAGTAGTCGGCGGCGTACACGACAAAGCCGTCGGAGAATCGCCGCACGCTGGTGCCGCGCCGCGTTGTGTTGGTACCGGCGACCATCTGCTTCCACTCCTGAACAGATGTGGTGCCGTTGGACAGGAGGGGACCGAGGGGCTCGAACGTTCCCTCTTGACTAGCGGTCCCGGCCGTGGCCTCGGCGAGCCAACTGGCAATGGCCGCTTGGCCGCGAAGTTCGCCGGCGACCGGATCGAGGTACACGGACTCCGTTGGATGGAATGGTGTTGCGATGTTCCGGGGGTTGTCGATGACCGCCGGAACGATCGTCGTATCGGTTACCCACTCGACGCGAGGGCACGGTGGCAGGGGCGGTGGAGGGGGGCCAGGCATGTCGGGGGGCGGTGGCTGGCGGAACGCAGCGGTGTCGTACACGTCGCACGCCCAGGTGATCCAGCCGTCGCGGTAGCGCCGCACGCTCACGCCCAGCGACAGCGGGATCTTTTGGCCGTCGAGGTTCATGACCATCTGCCATTCGTCGAGCGATGTACCGCCTTGGCCGTCGTCGAACATCAACGGTTCAGCCAAGAGCACGAAGTCGATGAACTCAACCTCGGCCATTGCCGGGACAAGCCACTTGCGGATCGCCGACTGACCGTGGAAGGTACCGAAGATCGCGTCGTAGTACAACGAACCCTCGGGCGCCATGAAGTCGGCCATCAACGGAATGCCGAGTCGACCGACATCGGGGTGGCTGATTGCTTCGATCATCTCCTCGGGGGTCAGCCCGCACGGCGATGCAACAAGACGATTGAGGTCTGTCTCCTTGCCGCGCATCTCCGCGACGTAGGTCTTGACAAACGCCTCAGTTTGAATCCCCATCCGGTCACTGTAGTCATCGTCGGGTGTGGACGTTTTCGGCGACACCGCGCCCGCTCCTGCGCCCGAGTACGGTCGGCGTCTTGTCGAGGAATGGACAGGACACAAGATGACTGACACGGTGCTTGATCGCTTCGCGCTGGCGGATGGGGTCGCAGTCGTCACCGGCGCGGGCCGTGGAATCGGTGAGGGCATTGCCGTCGGTTTGGCTCAGGCGGGGTGCGACCTCGTGCTCACCGCCCGGCGTGAGCATGAGATCAACGCCGTCGCCGAGACCGTGCGCGCCCTCGGCCGACGAGCGCTGACGATCGCCGGCGACATCACCGACGGAGTGTTTGTCGACAGCCTTGCTGATCGAGCCAAGGCGGAGATGGGCCGCGTCACCCTGTGGGTGAGCAACGCCGGGGGAGCGGATGATCGAACTCCCCGTCATCTGGCCGACATGCCGGACCGGCAGTGGGACTATCAACTCGACCTCAATCTCCGGGCGGTGTTCACCGGTGCTCGGGCGGCGGCCCGGGTGATCGACGACGGCGGGTCGATCATCAACATCTCCTCGGGAGCGGCCCTGAAGGGTTCCCCGAACAACGGTCCCTACGCGGTTGCCAAGGCGGGCGTCGACAGCCTGACGCGAACGCTCTCGATCGAGCTCGCACCGCGACGCATTCGCGTGAATGGAGTTGCGCCGGGCCCCGTCCCGACGGAGGTCTTCATGGAGTTCTTCAACGCAACCGAAGCTGACCTGCCGATGCTGGCCGGCAAGCTGGGCATCCCGCTCGGGCGGCTCGGGACGCCCGAGGACGTTGCCAACGCCGTGGTGTTCCTCGCCTCCCCAGCCGCGTCGTGGATTACCGGTCAGACCCTGCTGGTCAACGGCGGCAACCGGTAGTTCCGGTCCGGTGAGCCAACGCGGTGCCGGATGCGACCATCCGCCTCGTCGGCAACCGTCGATTGCCCCCAAAATGGCCTGATGAACGGAGAAGGCAGCATGAAGACGGATCAAGTGTCCTACAGGTTGGCGTACGGGTTGGTGTCGCGATGACCGTCGCCGGCAAGAGCGTCATTGTCACCGGGGGCGGCACGGGCATCGGAGCGGCCTGTGCCCGGTTGCTCGTCGAGAACGGCGCGTCGGTCACGATCTGCGGCAGGACGGCGTCTCGGCTGGAACAGGTCGCCGATTCGATCGGCGGTCGGATCCACACCGTCGTTGCTGATGTCACCGTCGAAGATGATGTGGCGCGGGTCGTCGGTGAGGCCGTGAGCACTTTCGGCGGACTGCATGGATTCGTGGCCAATGCCGGTGGGGGCGGCTCGTTGAACCCGTATCACCGGGCCGACGCGGCCGACTTCATGCGGGTGTTGCAGCTGAACGTGATGGGCACGATGTTGTGCATCAAGCACTCGGTGGCCGAGCTCGCCAAGCATCGGGGCTCGTTCGTCGGCATGTCGTCGATCGCGGGGCACGTCACCCATCTGTGGTTCGGGGCGTATCCGGTGGCCAAGGCGGCGATTGAGTCGATGATGCGTAACGCCGCCGATGAGTACGGCTCGGTCGGGGTTCGCTTCAACTCCGTGCGCCCGGGCTTCATCACCACCGAGATCATGGAGGGGGTGCCTCGCGATTCATCGGTGTATCGCAGCTACCTCGAGAACACGCCGATGAACGGAGTCGGCGAACCGGAGGACGTTGCCATGCTCGTGCGGTTTTTGCTGTCCGACGAGAGCCGGTGGATCACCGGTCAGGAAATCGGTGTCGATGGTGGTCACTCCGTGCGCCGCGGACCTGACTTCACCGAGTTCACGGCTCCGCAGGCCGCCAGCCTGTTGCGCGGCGAAATCGTCGACTGATTGGCGCCCAACCGCAGCGTCGCGCGGAGCAAACCACGCGGATGACGGCGGGGGAGCAACGCTCTGGTGGTCCGTCGATCGATCATCGAGGTCTCTGAGCAGGAGCGGGTCCGTCAGGTGGCGCGGCGGGCGGCGACCGCTTCGATTTCGATCAGCCAGCGTTCGTCCCAATGATCGGTGACCAATACGGTGAGGGCAGGCCGCCGGTTGCCGAGGACGGCGTGGCGGACTTCTCGATTGTCGGACCGGTACGCGCGGTCGCGGATGTACATCGATACCTTGACCAGGTGGTCGAGCGTGAAACCGCCGGCCTCGAGGGTGCGCTCCACGTTCCGCCAGGCGAGGCGCGCTTGGTCGGCGAAGTCGGTCGGTACCGAGCCGTCGAGGTCTTCGGGAACTTGGCCGCTGATGTAGATCACATCGCACCCCGCGGGGATGACCGCGGCGTGGCTATAGCCGCCCACGGCGGCGGGAACTCCAGCTGGATCGAGAGTGGTGTGGACCGTTTCGCTCATGAATCCCACGTTACGTCCGCTCGCCTGGTCGCGTTCCCCTGGACTTCGGGCGCCAACCCGGACGTTGCCACCGTGCCCGTCGGATGGTTGTCATTCGGCGAGGTTGTCAACGATTCTTGAGATGGCGGCTGAAAGCGCAGCGAGGTCCGAGGCTGGGATGCCGCGCAACGCTCGGGTGTCGACAACTGTGCGGGCGTCCTTCATCGGCGCGATCAGATCGCGTCCCGTGTCGGTGAGGTGAAGTCGGGTACGTCGCGCATCGTCATGATCGGCTGCTCGACGGATCAACCCGTCGCGCTCCATCCGCCGCAGCGTGACTGCCATCGTGGGCTGCTCCACACTGGTCATCCGTGCCAGGTTGGCTTGCGTGAGTCCGTCGACCGCATCGAGTGCGAGCAGCGCGGGAACCTGGCCGGGTGC
>JANNNL010000579.1:0-6190 GCA_031398525.1 Actinomycetes bacterium
CGCCATCGGTGCGCGAGCGGTTCGGCCAACTTGTCGACGGCGACCAACTGGCCGTGATCGACCCCGTCGCCTTCGAGTTCCTCCGCGGTGCGAAGTCGAAGGCCGACTTTCGGTTCCTGCGCGACACCATTGAACTCGTTACCCTCCTGCCACTCGCCCCGGCGGCTTCCATCCGAGCTCTTGAGCTCCAAGCGATGTTCGCCGACCTCGGGTTTCTGAGAACGTTGTCGTTGACCGACGCGCTCCTCGCCGCCTCGGCCGAGCAGCGGAAACTGATGGTGTTGCACTACGACGCCGACTTCGATTTGGTCACCAAACACGCGGGCATCGCCACCGAATGGGTCGTGCCGCGAGGTTCCGTTTCGTAAATCGTCAGGCGGGCGGGGGGCTCCAGAGGCCTTCGCCTTTGGGGTCCGATGTGGACCAGGTTGGGTCGCAGCCTGAGGTGAGGGTCAGGCCGCTGGGGCCGGTGACTTCCCAGAGGACGGCGGGGCGTTCGCCGTGCCAGCGCAGGGCGAACGAGACGGAGCGGCCGCCGGGGGCGGGGAGGCCGTAGGTTTCGGCCGACTGGCCGAGCCAGGCATCGCGGTGGCCGTCGGGCATCAAGACCGCTCCGTCGGCGGTCGGCCGAGCAAGGCTGTCTTCGATCCAGGCAACGGCGCGGATTCCTGCGGGAGCTTGCAATGCGGCCGACGAGCGGGCGCCCAACCGGGACCGGACGGCAGCGACATCTCGAACGCCGAGTGGGTCGCTGACCAGGGAAAACACGTGGCCGGCGGCGAGCAGGGCACGGTCCTCGTCCCAACGAGGACCACCCCCGCGACGAGCGATCGAGGCGGCCAGCGACGAGGCGACGCCGGCGATATCGGGCAGCCACTCATCCGCCGACCATCCGAGGCGGGTGAATTCGCAGGTGCCGAGCAAGAACCCGACGGCATCGTCGGTCGGGTCGTCGATGCCGTTGAGCACGAGGTCACAACGCTCGCGCACCACTCGTTCGGCAACGGCCGAATCGGGGAGCACCAGTCGTGACGCGCGCTCCATCTGCGCCAGCCAACCGCGGGCGACTTGGAGCGACGTCGGCAACCCAGTCGGCAACAAGCCCGAACGCGGCGACGTGTGCGCCAGGGCGACCTGCACCGTGGCGTGATGGCCGATCGGCACGGCAATCGACCCGGCGGGCAGGGTGATCCCCTCGATCGGCATGTCGGTCGGCGGTCGAGTCGTCAGCACGTCCGAGCGGGAGAACGCCACCGCGACCGGCAGCGGCGAGTCGTTCTCCAGTTCGATTACGGTCAGACCACCGTGGTCGGCCACGGCATAGACCCGCTGGATCACGTCGCCCTGTGGCACCCGGACGCGGGTCTCAACGACCGGCGCGCCGTCGATCAACACCTGGCGAACGGTCTTTTCGGCGGCGGGATCGTGCCAGCGGTCGTCGGCGGCAACCCACCAGTCGAGCGGTGCGCCGCTACCGGGGATCACCGAACCCCACGGGGTCACCTCGGCCCGCCATGAACCTCCGAGGACGCCGATGGTTGTGGTAGTCACGGTGGCAGCACCGGCAGCCGAGGCCGAGATTGAAGAATTCACCCCTAGACGTTGACAGCCCGAGGAGGGTCTACGCCAGTCCCGCGAACTCCGCACCTGCGCCGCGGGCCATCAGCGCCGACAACGCGTCGACCGCGGACCGACCGTCGTGACAGACCGCGACGACCTCGGCGGTGATCGGCATCTGCAAACCAACCCGCTCGGCGAGCGCCAACACCGAGGCACACGATTTCACGCCCTCGGCGACCATCTTCATCTCGCCGACGATCTCGCTGATCGACCGGCCCAGGCCCAACTGATACCCGACCATGTTGTTGCGGCTCTGGCGGGAGCTACAGGTGGCGATCAGGTCGCCCATCCCGGCGAGCCCGGCAAAGGTCATCGGCTGGCCACCCAAGGCAACGCCGAAGCGGGTCATCTCGGCCAGTCCACGGGTGATCAGCGTGGCTCGGGTGTTGTCGCCGAACCCCATCCCCTCGACCATGCCCGCGGCGATCGCGATGACGTTCTTCATCACTCCTGCCACCTCGCATCCGACCAGGTCATCGTTGGTATAGACGAGCAGCCGCATCGTCGAGAAGATTCGCTGCAGTGCCTGCGCGATCACCTCGTCGTCGATCGCCACGACGCTCGCGGCCGGTTGCCCCGCCAAGATCTCCTTGGCCAAATTCGGTCCGGTCAGCACCGCCACCGGGTGCCCGGGCAGTTCGTCGTGGACCACCTCGCTCATCCGTTTCAACGACCCGTGTTCCAAGCCCTTCGACAGGCTGACGATCGGCACCCACGGGCGGATCGTCAGGGCGACACCGGTGGCAACCTCGCGAAATCCATGAGAGGGGACGGCCATCACGATGACGTCAGCCCCAGTCACTGCTTCGGCAAGGTCGGCAGTCGCGCGCAACTCGTCGGGCAGGCGGAACCCGTCGAGATACTCGCCGTTGACGTGCGTCGTGTTGATTTGCTCGGCCAACGCCGACCGCCGACTCCACAACACCGTCGGGGTGTTGGTCGATGCCAATGCCGCCACCGTCGTACCCCACGAACCCGCCCCGATCACCGCAACTCTCATCACCGCACCATAGACGCGCCACCAGCGTCCCGATCTCGGTGGAGTTGATGCCGCATGGCGACACGAAGTCCACCGAGATCGTCGGACGAACGCCAACCGAGCCGTAGCCTTCGGGGCGTGCGTGCGGGGGTACTGATCCCGATCAAGGCGTTCGACGCCGCCAAGGGACGACTCCGCCATCACCTCGACCCGGCAACCAGGGTGCGCCTCGCCCGCACAACCGCGGCAACCGTCGTTCGAGCCGCGGGGAACCTGCCCGTTCACGTGGTCTGCGACGACGACGAGGTCGCCACCTGGGCGCGAAACCATGGGGCCGAAGTCATCTGGAGGCCCAGCCGCGGGCTGAACAACGCGGTCGCCGATGGCGTGGCCGCCTTGGGCCACCTGGGCTTTTCTACGGCGGTGATCGCTCACAGCGACCTGCCGCTGGCCGACGACCTTGAACGGGTCGTCAACCCGCTCGGGGTAACTATCGTTCCCGATCGCCACGACGACGGCTCGAATGTGCTCGTCGTCCCGGTCGATGTCGGATTCACGTTCGCGTACGGCCCGGGATCATTTCATCGCCACACCGCCGAGGCCGTTCGCCTGAACCTTCCGTGGCGGGCGATCCGCGATGAAAGACTGGGCTACGACCTTGACGTCCCCGCTGACCTGCTCCATCCCCTGATTCAGGAGGCCCTTCCGTGGCTGCCAACGAACCCGGCCAACCAGCCGTAGCCGACCGCGTCGAATGGTCGTCGAACCTGCCGACGCCACGTGTCGCACTGGCGATTGGTGCCCATCCCGACGACGTCGAGTTCGGCGCGGGAGCCACCCTCGCCAAGTGGGCCTCCGACGGCTGTGACGTCCACCACCTAGTTCTCACCGATGGTTCTAAGGGCACGTGGAACGTCAACGCCGACATCCCGGCGTTGATCGAATCCCGCCAGGCCGAACAGCGAGCCGCAGCTGCGGCCCTCGGGGCCCGGGGTGAGGTGGTGTTCCTCGGACAGGTCGACGGCGAACTCGACAGTGGGCTGGCGTTGCGCGGCGAGGTCGCTCGAGTGATTCGCCTGGTCAAGCCCGACGTCGTGCTCGGTCACGACCCGTGGAAGCGGTACCGGTTGCATCCCGATCATCGTCACGCGGGCCTGTTGGCCTGCGACGGCATCGTCGCAGCGCGCGACCCGCATTTCTTCAAGGAGCAGGGCATTCCCCATCATCGCCCCGACGCGTTGCTGTTGTGGGAGGCCGACGAGCCCGACCACTGGGAAGACGTCTCGTCGTCGGTCGACACCAAACTCGCCGCGTTGGAAGAGCATGGCAGCCAGTTCGAGTCGACGATGAAGGCCGTCGACGCGGGGGAGATGGCCCGATTCCGCGACCGAATCCGCTCCCGACTGGCCGGTCTCGGCGCACCCCACGGCGTCGCCGCGGCCGAAATCTACAAGCGCATCAGCAGCCTGTAACCCCGCCATGCCCGCGCCGCCAGACGCCACATTGGAGCCCAGGCGCGTTGAAACTGCACACGGCGCTCCCAAGTTGGCGGTGGCCTGGGGCGCTGAGGCCGTTCGTGCGATCGGAATCGACGGCTGCCCGGGCGGTTGGGTCTGCGCCACACGAGGCGGGGTTCACGTTGCGGGGACCTTGGCCGAGGTGTTCGCCGTGCTCGACGGAGACAACGTGGTCGGCGTTGACATGCCGATTGGCCTGCCGACCAGCGGTGTTCGAGCTTCCGACCGCGCCGCCCGACTGTTCCTGACGGGGCGGGCGAGCACGATTTTCTCCACGCCGCCGCGGGACTTGATCACCTTCACCGAGTACGCCGCGGCGAATGCGGCGAGCAAGGAACGACACGGCCGCGGTATCTCCAAACAGGCGTTCAACTTGTTCGCCCGTATTCGAGACCTCGACGAGCTGATGTCACCGGCCCTCGGTGATCGCGTCGCCGAAGTCCACCCCGAATGCAGCTTCCGGGAAATGACCGGCCAACTCCTCCCCTCGAAACACACGCTTGAC
The DNA here is from genome assembly GCA_031398525.1 of Actinomycetes bacterium. Classification (GTDB taxonomy): domain Bacteria; phylum Actinomycetota; class Acidimicrobiia; order Acidimicrobiales; family Ilumatobacteraceae; genus JANMJD01. The sequence goes on from JANNNL010000579.1 coordinate 4,622, forward strand.
GGGTTGGCCCAGCGTCGTCGGGCCATCACCGAACGCTTTGGCGACGTGCCCGAGCGGCTCTGCGGGGCCAAGCCCGATGACATCCTCGACGCCTACGCGGTGTTGTGGAGCGCCGAACGTTTCGCCCGCGGCGAACACCGCACCCTGGGCCCGGTCCATGGCGAGGAGCGCGACGATCGCGGGCTGACTATGCGGATCGTGGTGTGATCGCCTCGCGGATACGGTCGGCGTAGTCCACTCGTTCGGCGGCGTCGGCGTACTTCAACCGGGGCCAGAAGAAGCCCCGCAAGCCGTCCTTGAAGCGGCGGGGAATCACATGGGTGTGCAGGTGGGCGACGCTTTGACTGACCGCATTGTTCATCGCCACGAACGTTCCATCTGCTCCGAGCGCGTGCGGGACCGCCGCGGCAACCCGATGCACCCGCTCAAAGTACGGGCCGATCAACGAGCCCGGCAGATCGGGAAGGGTGACCACGTGCGGGCGCGGAATGACCAACACATGCCCTTTGAAGACGGGTGAGTGGTCGAGAAATGCCACGACAACCTCGTCGGCAAACACCACCTCGGTGGAGATCTCGCCCGCCGCGATCCGGCAGAACAGACAAGGCTTCGCCGAACCGACGACCGACTCACTCATGCAAGACATCTTGACGTAGGCACGGAGTGCACCGCGAGCCCATTCGCCATGGTGGTGAACCGCCGCACCTACGCCGGTCCACCGCCATGTGCGACCAGTTTAGCGAACAGGTGTTCGAATCGTCCATGAGTTGTCGTCGGCGGAACCCACCTCCCGACGTTGCTCGTGGCGGATGATCAGTTTGCCGCCGACGGCGAACGCCGCCGCAAGGACCAGCAAACCGACCACCACGGCGATCGCGTTTCCGGGTGGCATCGTCAGAGCGAGCATTCTCAAGACCTCCAGAACCGGCATCCTACGACCAGCGACAGCTCGGGCCGCGACCCGGCACCTCCCCCAGGTTCGTGGGAGCGCGGCTAGGGTCGCCGCGTGAGAGTTGAGTTGTTCGTGACCTGCGTGGTGGACATGTTTTCTCCCGATGTCGGGGCGGCCGCCGTCAAGGTGTTGCGGGCGATGGAGATCGACGTTGGCGTTCCCCCTGGTCAGACGTGTTGCGGGCAGCCGGCATGGAACTCGGGCTTCCATCGTGACGGCGCACGGGTCGCCGCAGCCAGCTTGAAGGCGCTTGCCGCGGCTCTCGATGCCGACCCGACGGCGGTGGCCGTGGTCCCCGCCGGGTCGTGCGCCACGATGATCCGCGTGTTTTGGCCCGAGATGTTCGAGTTGACCCACGATCACGAGCGAGCTGCACTGGCCAAGCGCGTCGGTGAACGCACCCTGGAATTCTCGGAATTCGTCGAGCGCTACGCCGATCGGTTGCCACCTGGGCTGAAGGCAGCGTCGGCAACGACGAGCGCCTATCACCACTCCTGCCACATGCTGCGTGAACTGCGGATTGAGGATGCACCCACGACGTTGTTGGAACGCGTTGGGCAACCGGTCGGTGATTGGGCGGCCGACCAGCGGTGCTGCGGATTCGGCGGCCTGTTCTC
>JANNNL010000635.1:0-12653 GCA_031398525.1 Actinomycetes bacterium
CCGGGAACGGCAAGCACCCAGCCGGGATGGATCGCTTCCGTGTTCTCGCTGAACACGATGCCCGGAGCAACCTCGCGACCGATGTTCGCCGTCACTACCTCGGGCCACCGTTGGCCATCTCCCAAGGTTGCCTCGGCGATCCGCCAGAATGAGTCGTTGCGTTGCACCGTCCAGCTCGTGGTCGGGGGATGGTTCCTCGTCGTGGTCGGCAGCGACACGACCGAATCGACGGGAACCGACGCCCGGGGCGACTCAATGTGCGAGCGAGGGGTCACCGCCCGAGTCGGCAGATTGGTGACGACGCTTGCGGGGGCGGCAACCGGCGACCGAGGCATCGCGTTGGCGGACGCCATCCCGGGCCGCATCCCGCCGAACATCAGCAGGGTGGCCGCGACCAGGCCTCCAGCGATCCGCTGCGATGACCCCAACATGCGTAGCTGTGGCGCTGGACGCGTCGACGCGGTTGCCGCCAATTCGACGATGACGGCGATCGCCAGCCGTAGCCACGCAATCCAGACGATGATCGCGATCAGCTTGATGATCGTGCCCTCGGCGATTCCGGTTTGTTCGATCGACCGGCGCATCTCGTCGAGCCGAGGCACCGCCGTCGGAAATGGCAGCCCGACGAACCGCACCAGGCTGTACGGCACTCCGACGAGCAGCGCCACCAACGCGGTCAGAGCGCTCAGGCCACGAATCAGGCGGCTCACCTCGTCACCGCCTCGGCGGCACGGGTGACTGTGATCGTCCGGGGCGGAACGCCAATGACAGCAAGCATGGTCATCTGCGTCGTCGACGTCACCGTGACGGTGACGGTGGCGCCGGTGACGCGAACCGACCCGGAAACTCCGTGGGCAGCGAGGTAGTCGTTGCCGGCTCGCCAGGCCGCGTCGGGGTCAAGGGAGATGTCGACGCCGTTGCGGGACTCGGATGTCTGTTGGGCGGCAACGCGAGCGGCATTCTCGGCCTGGTCGGCCGCAGCGATTCGGGCCGCGACCATCCGGCCACCGTCGAACACGAGCCCGGCGCACATCATCAGGGCAACGGCCATGACCACAACAAAGGCGGTGACCGAGCCACGGTCATCGCCACCGCGGCGAGGTTTGGGCGGTCGGGGGGTCATTGAGTATCTCCTCGTTTCACGTCGATGATCTCGGTCGAGGTCGCCGAGACGGTCTGTTGGCCCGGGGCGAGTGGAGCCAGGTCGGAGCGCACGATCGTGCAGGTCACCGTGACCGTGACCTCGAACCCGGCGTCGGCGACCGACACCTGCCGATTGAGGCATTTCGAATCGGCCAGCGATGTACTCGCCGCCGCCTGCGCCTGGTCCACCATGTTCGGGCGCGACGCCAGTGCCGCAGCTCGCGCCCCATGATCGGCGGCCTGAGCGACCTCGGAGTTCGCCTGCGTCAACCTGCCGACGTAGACGATGAACAGCAGCATCAAGAGCAGTACTGGGGCCATGATGACCAGCTCGACGGTCGCTGAGCCACGGTCGGAGCGCATGTTCGGAAGTAGTCGTAGGGTCCATCGTCGACCTATGTGTGCCAAGGCGGCCGACAACCGGCAAATCGCGGTCATCGCTGGTCCTCGGGAACAAACCGTTCCCGAGCCTCGGAGGCCGCGACCGTGACCGTGTCGGGGAAGAACGGGACGAGATGGGGGACGTTGATGGTCACCTGCACAGCGACCTCGGCAAATCCGCCACTGACCGTCGCACTCCCGTCTGCACCACTTTCGTCGATCACCTGCTGAGCCCGGGCCGACGCCGCACTGTTGCCGGCATTGCGAACCGCCCCGGCCGCGGCACCCTGTGCCGCGGCCGATTGGGCAACGTTCGCCGCGTGATACCAAACCGCCGCTTGCACCGTCAGCATCACCAGGAGGATCAATGCCGGAAACAGGACGACCGTTTCGGCGCTGACTTCACCCCGGTCGGCCGTCGCGGCGCGACCGAACAGAGCAAGTCGGCGCTGGATCAGAGTCCGCCGACGATGGCGGCCTTTTCCTCGATCTTCTGCACCACGATGATTCCAGCGGCAATGGCGGCGGTGATCAGGACGGCTGCCCAGATCACGGTGGTCGCGCTGACCTCGCCGTGATCCTCTGCGTGCGCCACGCGGGTGCGGAGCAGGAGATACTGCAGAAGCTGAGTGTGAATGGACATGGGGGGTTCCTTTCGGATGGGTGGTGGTTGATTGGTTGGGTGGACGGAGATCGACGCTCATGTGCCGGCGATCTGCTGAATGGCCGGGTAGACGAGAAAGATGAGAAAGCCGAGGAACATTGCGGCGACGGGCATGCCCATTCGCTCGCTGGCCGACTGGGCTTCGGCTTCGATGTTGGCCATCTGGCGAGCGCGCAATGAGGCGGCCTTGGCGGCGAGTGAGAGACGGACTCGGGCTCCTTGGACTCCGGCGAGTTGCATGCTCGATGCCAGTTCGACGAGCGGCTCGATACCGAGTGATTCGCCGAGTTCGGCGAACACGTCCCAGTGCGAACGGCGGGTCGCCCGGGCTCGGACGAGGGCGCTGCGGATCTCGGTAAACGTGGGCCCGTCTCCTGCTTCGGCCGCAGCTTCCAATGCCGTCTCGATACCCGCTCCACCGGCGAGGAGCACGTTGACGAGGTCGACGTAGCTCGACAGCGCATGTTCGAACGACTGGCGACGAGTCTTTGCGTGACCGCGTAGCAGCACATCGGGCAGCAGGAAACCGGCGACGCATCCGCCCACCGCACCGACGACGACGGCGAGCATCCCACCGGGAAACCCGACACCGGCGAGCGCGATGACCCGAGAGAATGCCAGCGGCACGACGAGCAGCGCCATCGCGCACGACAGCTTGTCAAAGACGTGACGGTCAATCGTTCGGCCGAGAATCCGCAGGTCGCGGGCCGTTGTCGGAGTGATCCCACTCCTGAGGCTGGCAAACACCCGGGTGCCGAGCAGTCGCAGGGGTACCTGCTCGTCGACGGCGACGACCGTTGCCTCCACGAAAGGGGGCCGATTGAGTCGCGAGACGACCGTGGCCAGCGGAACCGGCCGGTGGGTGAGGCCACGGACGATCAGCAACAGGCCCAGGCCGGTCAGAGTGCCGAGGAAAACAACGGTGCTCATCGGGCCACCGCCCGGACCGGGTCGACGAACCGACGGCCGACGAACCGGTCGGGGAGGGCGATCTTCCCCAACCGTTCCATTGCCAGCAGCGAGCCAGCAAACACGAGGGCGATGATCAGCAGGGCAATCTGGCCCGACATCGAGTCATACGCCGACAAGTACTCGCGGTCGGAGAGGAACAGGAATCCGACCGAGGCAAGGATGACGTAGCCGATCACTCGCACCGTCGTACGGGTGCGGGCTCGCCCGACCCAGACTCGCATGCGCATCTTCGATTCGTCGCGGGCGCACTCGGCGAGTTGGCTGAGCAACGCTCCGAGCTCCCGGGCCTCGCGTTCGGCCGCGATCCGCAGGGCAGCGACGACGAAGTCCCCGAGCGGATGATCGAGGTCGTCGGCGAAAGGCAGTAGTGCGTCGCTCAACGGCTCGTACTCGGTACGGGCGGCAAGGCGATCGACGGCACCGGCGATGTCGGCGGGGGCGACCTTGGCGCTGGCCGCGATGGCATGCTCCAAGCCGTTCGCCGCGGCGAGGGTGTCACGCAGTTGCTCGGTCCACGAGGCGATCGCTTCCAATCGGGCGATCTCCCGGTGATGGCGACCCTTGGCGCCCGACCCGCTCGGCAGGGTGAACCCGACGACGCCGGCGATGATCGCCCCGACCACCCAGCCGGTGATCACGGCGGCACCGATGACGAAACCGACGGCGAGGGCGAGGCGCAGGATGAATCGGTCGGTGGGGAGCGGCAGCTTGCGACCACCGGCGGCCAGCCCGAACATCGCCCGGCCGCGCAGACCGGCAGCCACGATGAGCAGGCCGAAGCCGAACAGCGCTCCGATCAACATGACGAGAAAGCCGTTCACCAGTCCCACCACCCACCGGGCTGATCGAGCAACGCGCCGTTGAATCCGTGCTGTTCGAGCAGGTTCATCGTGGTGTCGCGCATTGGATAGCCCGGAACCGCTCGACCGTCGCCGGCAGGTCGGAAGATCTCGTTCGACGAGATGCGTCCACCCTCGGCATCGACGACCTCCCGGATACTGGCGATCCGCCGGACTCCGTTGATCACGTCGATGTGGACGACGAAGTGCAAGGCGTTGGCGAGCAGCAGGTTGACGGTGTCGACCGGCAGCCCGGTGTCGGCCATCGACACGTAGGCCGCCAACTTGGGGAACACCGACTTTGTCGAGTCGGCATGCATCGTGCACATTGACCCGTTGTTGCCCTGCGACATTGCCAGCAACATCGGGAAGGCCTCGGCGCCACGGACCTCGCCGACGATCACCCGATCGGGGTCCATCCGCAGGGCCATCCGGGTGAGGTCGAGCAGGGTGATCTCGCCGCGGCCCTCGATGTTCGCCGGGCGGGATTGAAGCATGTCGTGGTCGGGGTGCAGGTGGGTGAAGCGATCGATACCGAGTTCGTAGGCATCCTCGATGGTCACCAGGCGCTCCAGCCGGGGAATCTCGTTGATCAGGCCACGGAGCAACGTGGTCTTGCCGGTCCCGGTACCCCCCGAGACGACGATGTTGCGACGGGACCGCACCGCGGCGGCGAGGAAACTGCGCAATGCAGCGTCGATGAGGTCCCGTTGTTCGAGTTCATCGAGCGTCGACAACTCAAACTTGTGGCGCCGGATGATCACGCTCGGACGGGCGGCGATTTCGATGGCGGCGAACAACCGGGACCCATCGGGAAGCTGCAGGTTCAGCTCGGGATTCGCGGCATCGAAGCGACGCTCGGCCCGACCGCTGCGAGCCGCAGCCCGGCGGATCAATTCGACGAGTTCGTCATCGGTGTCGGCAACCGGCCCCGATGGCACCCGGCGTCCGTCACGCAGCTTGAGCCACACCGAGTCGAAACCGCGGATGTGGATGTCGGAGACATCGGGATCGTCGAGCAGTGGTTGAATTCGACCGAGGCCCATCACCCGGTCGAGTACCTGGTCGGTGAGTTGATGCTCCTCGTCGATCGACAACGAGTCCTCGCCGGTGGCGAGTCGGTCCGCGGCGATCGCGTCGAGTTGGCGGCCGATGAGGTCGCGAGCGAACTGCCGCTCGTCGGCGGCGCCGAGGGCCGGGCGACCGTCGGCGGAGCGACCGATGCGTTCGTCGGCGAGCCGTTCACCTACGTGGCGGGCCAGCCGGCTAACGATCACCGGATCGATCCGCACGGGGGCAGGGCGATCAAGGATAGCCAGGTGATGACCGGGCGCCGGGATTTGGAAGCTCATGCCACCGCTCCGATCGGCGGATGGTGAGGACTCGACCAGCCGGTCGCGTCCGGCGGCGCCCCATCGAGCCGGGCATCGAGTTCTCGACCCGAGGTGACCCCGGCAACCAGGTGGACGGTGAGGCCGCGCACGGCTCGCGCCCAAGGGCTGCGCTTGCCCTTCGCTGCAGCCGGGTCGTTGCGAACCGCAACCGAGTCGGCGGGGATCAAGTGGATTGTCTCGATGCCCGATGCCCGACGCACTTCGTCGGCTGGATACGGCGATTGACCCACCAGGGCCAACTCGACCGGAGCGATCCGTTCGAGGGCACTCAGTCGGCTGAGGACGGTGACCAACTCCTCCGCGACGCAGCGGACGACGACGATCAGTGTCTCGCAGGTGTTGGCCAGTGCCGTGGCGGGCGTTCCGGGACGGAGCCGACCAAGATCGACGATCGTGTCGGAGTCGGGCTGAGCAACTAGCGCGGCGGCGAGGTGGCTGGCGGCGGTCCGCAATGCCGCCGACGTCTGCTCGGCGGCCGGATGGGCGACGATCACGGGAACCCCCGATGTCATCGTCTGCATGTACCGAGCGAGTTCGCCGGCATCGATGCCAACCCGGGCGGCACCGGCCAGTTCGGTGAGACCAGGCTGGAGCGACAGGCCGTGACGGGCAGCGAGTACGCCGCCGTCGCCATCGGCCTCGACGAAGATCGCCGGCCGGTCGGCGGTCACTGGCCAATGGTGGGCAACCGCAAGCCCGAGCGTCGTGACTCCGGGGGCGCCATGCACGCTGGTAAATCCGATGAGCGCCATCAGTCATTCACCTGCACGAGGCGGACTTCCTTGGCCGATGCCACCGAATCGGCCGCGGCGTTCGGGATTTGGAGGGTGATGATGACCGTGTCGGCCGCGCTTTCGCCGGGACGGACATCTTCGACGGTGGCAAGCACCGGAGGCATCGCAGCGCGAGGCGTGGCGGCCGGGATTCCGATCGCGTCGGGAGCGGCGGATGCGGCGGTCCTGTCGTCGGTGTCAACGATGACGATGCGAACGGTGCTTCCCGGAGCGACGGCGTCGGGGAACTGTCCGGCTTCGAGGCGTCGGCTGACGAGGGCCTTGTCGGGCCCGATCGGCAGCATGGTGACGGCCACCGCATCGGTGATCGGGTCGGATGCCCGCAGGTCGACTGCGGCGATCCGTCCAACCATTTCGGCCCGGTCCTCAAATGTCCGCAGCCGGACACCGCTGCTCTTCACCTCGGCAGCAACAAAGTCGATCTGCTCGAAGACGTGCCCTCGCTCGACATCGGCGGCCAGTACCAATGCCGGCGTCGTTGTCGAGTTCGACGAGTGCCACACCATCGCAGCGAGAGCCGAGCCTGCGACGAGCAGAACTCCGACGATCACCTCCGGGAGCCGGACCTTGGGGGCGGGGTTTGCGAGGGCAATTGCGTTGCGGTGGCTTGCCGTCGTGGCGGGGTTGCGGTTCCCACGGCGGTGCCGGGGGTTCCCATCGGTTGTCGACCCGGGTGGTCGTCCGGGGTTCATGGTCGCTCGTTCCACCACGTTCGGTCCTTTCATCGGCTTGTTTGACCACCATCCGTTGGTGCCCACTCAATGTGTGCGACGCAGAGTATGAACCGGCACCGAAACTTCGCATGAGGCGTCCGACCCGGCGTGCCTCAATTCGATCAGGACTTTCTCGGCTCACCGAGGTTCCGCGAGTTAGCCGACCGCCATGCGTCAAAGCCCTTGAGCGCGGGCCGAACTATCCTCGGGCGAGTGACGACTGAGCAGGCCGATTTCGCAGTGGTGGGATTGGGATTGATCGGCGCCGCCACACTGCGTCATTTAGCGGATCGGCAACCCGATGCAATCGTCATCGGCATCGGTTCGGCCGAACCTGCAAACTTCGCTGCGCATGAAGGCGTGTTCGCCAGCCACTACGACTCGGGTCGGATCACTCGCAAGCTTGATCAGCGGTGGGAGTGGTCGGTGCTCGCCTGCCGGGCGATCGCCGCCTACCCCGAAATCGAGGCTCGTTCGGGAATCAAGTTCCATCGCCCCGTCGGGGTGGTTTTCTGCGACTCCGCCGACGGGGTCGCAGCATTGGTGTCGGTCGCCGAGCGGCTCGGCGCGTCTTGTGACTTCGGGCCAGTCGCCACCGTCGGGCAGCCCGATTCGCGGTTGCATTTCAGTCCTAGCGCGCACGTGCTGCGCGAACCGGCACCGGCGGGGCACATCGATCCACGTCGGCTGATCAGCGCCCAGTTGATGATTGCCACGTCGCAGGGCGCGACCGTTAACCGGGCCGCGGCCCGCCGCCTCGAACGTCGGGGAGCGCGCTGGGCCATTCTCGACGCCGACGATCGACTCCTCGCCGAGACGACGACGGTGATCATTGCCGCCGGTCCCCACACCGACGAACTCGAAGGAGTGCCGGTCGGACCCATGCTCCGCGTCCATCGCGAGACCGTCGTGATGGCCCACCTGGGACCTGACGAGGCGCGCCGCCTGGCCGGGATTCCGGCGGGGATCAGCATCATTGATCACCCGACCTACGAGGACTTTTACTACGTTCCACCGACCGACTACCCCGACGGTTCGGTGCGCCTGAAGATGGGCGCGACGATGCACGACCTGATCGACTTGAACACCGCAACGGAGCGTCGAGAGTGGATGCGAGGTTCGTCACACCGTGACGAACTCCCGGCAATCCGAGGGTTGATCGAAGAACTGGTTCCGGGGATCGTCGCCAACCGCTGGGATTCGACGCCGTGCATGATCACCGAAACCCCAACCCGCTTGCCGTATCTCGAAGTGATTGACGACGGCCTCGTGATCGCCGCCGGAGGCAACGGCTACGCCGCCAAGAGCTCCGACGCAATCGGGGCGGTGGCGGCCGGGCTTGCCATTGCCGGCCGCTGGACCGACTCCGAACTCGACAACACTGCGTTCCAGGTGATGACTGCGGCGTAACCCGTCAGTGGTCGTGGGTGGCGTGATGGCGTCGCAACACATCGTCGGCGAAGTCGCCCTGGGGGTTGCGCCAGACGGTGTGGACGTGGTTGGCGCCGCGAGCGGTGTTGTCGTACTCGGCGAGCAGCAGCGGGCTCTGCAGCCGGTAGTAATGCGCTTCCCCCGGCTCCACGCTGCCGGCCCACAGCAGGTGGACGCCGTCGAGGCGGTCGCCTACGAACTTGGCGGCCTCCTCCTCGGCGAGGGCATCGGGGAGTCGATCGACGTAGCGCCGCAGCAGCGTGTCGAGCATCTCGCGCTGATCGGCGTTCATTTCGCTTGCCGCCAGACCCTTGGGCGTGGTCGTGAACGACATCGCCGTGAGGTCGTCGATGGTCAGTGGAATTGCCGCGTCGGCCCCATCCTGAATGCGAACGGCGAGGTCGTGGAACTCTCCAGGCAGTTGGCCACGCCAGATGGCCTGCAGCGGAAGAGGCCCATCGCCGTCGCTGATCGTCGAACGGTTCACGAGCACCAGATCGCTCGGGGCACGCGGGGTGACGACGGCCCGTGGGCGCTGTCGGGCGTCGAGCGAGCGGGTCAGCTCCCTGGCGAGGTCTTCGACGCCTTCGAGCGGCCGCAGTAGATGCGGACCGAGCAGGGGCGACGACGCCGGATCGGCCCCGAGGAACAGCGGCGTCGTCCCCGCAACCGCGCCGTCGATGATCGTGAAGTTGAGCGAGATGTGGTGCCCGCCGGCCCGCCAACTCCACGTGCCGCTGGCCGGGTCACCGAAGACTCGGACGTAGTAGCGCTGCGGGTCGCGACCTCGGGGATGGTTCCACGAGGCCGTGAATCCTTCGAGGTGATCGAGCACGTTTTCAAGGCCGATGATCGTCGCCATCGTCACGTAGCCGGCGTGAGACAAACCGCTTGCGAGCAGGCGAAACGCTAGTCGTTGCTGGGTTGACGACATCTGGCCGAGGGTCAGCCCGCCGTGGTCGGTGGGGGTGTAGAACCACTGCCGACGTTCGTCGTCGTCGGGGAAATCCCAGTGGGCAATCAATCGTTGGTCGGCGTCGAGGGCGTCGAGCCAGCGCGACGCCTCGACAGACATCGTTGCGGCGAGTGCTCTGCGGACATCGGTCATGCTGGCTCAGTCCCCTGGTCGGTACAGGCCGAAGATCATGTCGGGCGCGCCCGGGATCCAGGCGCTGTCGGTCTGCGAACGACGGCCGAGCACTCTCGTGCGTTCCAACAGCGACCGGCCAAGGTCGAGCTGGCCCGGCTCCCACGCGGCCAATGCGGCCTCGGCATCGTCGGGGTTCGCGGCAATCGCGTTCCGCAATGTCCAGCCATCGGCGGCAGCCTTGGCGGTGCCCGCCGCAGCGTGGGGGCGCACGACGAAGGCGGCATCGCCGAGCAAGCAGGTGCGGCCGAACACCATTTGGTCCACCGACAAGTCGAGCACCACTTGGATGAACAGCTCGGGGATGGCGCAGACCACCTCGGCGATAGGGGGTGGCAGGCGGGCCGCGGCGGTTGCCCGGCACTCGACGATGTGTTCATCGCGCAACGTACCCGGTGGCATCGAGACCTCGCGGGCCATGCCGCGGCGATCGCGCATGAGGTCGCCGAGATCGTCGGGGGCAAGATAGTTGCGGTACCAGACGATGTTGATCAGCCGTTTGTCGACGGCGACCGAGCCGTCGCGCCCGGGGATCGGGTAGACGATGATGTAACTGTTGGCCAGGGCGTAGAACGTGACTGCGTCGTCGAGCGCAGCGCGCGTCGCCGCCGATAGGGACGTCTCGGGGATCACGCCCCGCCAGGCGACATAGCCCGAGTACTCGGGCTGCACCTCGGGCAGCAGCATCGAACGGGCCGTCGATCCAACGCCATCGGCGCACACCGCCAGGTCGGGCTGCACTATCAGGCCGTTGGCGAACCCGAGCTGAGCCGACGACGCATCCAACGAAACGAGCTCGTGGCTCAGCAGGTAACGCGACCGGTCGAAGCAGCGCATCATCTCGCGGTAGACGGTGTTCCACGAGCTCATCAGGTAGTACTGATCGAGAGCGTGGGCGACCGAACCGTCACGAGCAAGATGACGGATGTGATGGGTTTCGACGGAGATGGTGGTCAGATCGACCCCAGCGCGTTCCTTCAGATATCGGCCGGTGGCGGCGAGGAAGCCGATACCGGCCCCGCGCTCTTCCAGCTCCACCGGGGAGCGTTCATAGATCGTGACCTGATGGCCGTCGTCGGCGAGCAAGCAGCCGACGATGAGTCCTCCGAGCGACCCACCAACGACGGCGATCTCCATCAGGTACTACGTCCGCGTCGGATCAGGGCTGGCCGAACGTGGCGATCTGATCGACGTTGGCGCGGAACTGCACCCGCCGCTCGTCGATCGATGGGTCCCGAAGGCCGTACGGGCCGGTGTCCTGGGTGTACTTCGTCCAGATCTTGTTGAGTTGGGCCGTGACCGACTCACCGCGCTCGGGATCGTCTTCGGAGATCTCCTCGACGACGGTCGACTTGATCGACATCCAGTGGTACGGGTTGGCCGGGTTGACCAGCAGGCTGGTCATTTGGCCGTTCTCGCGGATCCAACCGGTCTTCTTGCGGTGGGCGGCGCAGTTGAGCACGATCTGATCGTCCTCGTAGTCGAACCACATCGGGGTCAGATTCGCCCGCCCACCCGGGCCGACGATGCCGAGGATCTGGGTGACGGGCTCGTCCATCAGCCACTTGTAGATCGGATCGAGATCGGACAACGACTGCAACGCGACCCGGTCGCCGACGGCGAACTGGCCTTCCTGCAAGCCCCCGGACACGTCACGGAACTTCGCGACCTTGATTGCCATGCTGATACCCCCAACTGGTTGTGATGACCTTGCGACAATACCAAGCTTGGGCCACCCCGCTGGGACCCCTCGTTCGGCGACGACGAACACCTGCGGACAGGTTGACCACGCGATCGGGCCTTGACCCGTCAGCCGATTCGAGTAATATACAACCATATGGTTGTAGATCTGGAGGGCCGGGCTGACGAGAACCGAGCGGACGTGCTCTTTCATGCCCTCGCCGACGCGACCCGACGTGACATCGTCCTGCTCGCGCTACGAGAGGAGCACTCCGTCTCGGACTTGGCCCGGCGATACCCGATGAGCTTCGCGGCGGTACAGAAGCACGTTGCGATCCTCGAACGCGCCGACCTCGTCACCAAACGCCACCACGGCCGGGAACGGATCGTCACTGCTCGGATCGACTCGATCCGCGACGCGAACCGCCTGCTGGACGAGTTCGAGTCGGTCTGGCGTCACCGCATGGAGCAATTCGGCGTCGTGCTCAGCGAACTCGATCAACCAGCAGAACCCCCGACAGGAGCCCAGCAATGACCGTGACCGAGATCCACAAAGACTCAACCGAGTTGAGGATGACGGTGACCACCGAGTGGAACGCCCCCATCGAGCGCGTCTGGCAACTGTGGGCCGACCCGCGGAAACTGGAGCGGTGGTGGGGTCCCCCTACGTACCCGGCGATCGTGGTCGACCACGATCTCCGCACGGGTGGCAAGGTCAGTTACTTCATGACGAGCCCCGAGGGCGAACAATTCCATGGATGGTGGAACGTTATAGCCGTCGAAGAATTACATCGCATCGAGTTGGAGGACGGCTTCGCCGACACCGACGGAAACGTCAACGAGGCGTTACCCGTCACGCTCACCACGGTCACGTTCGCCGAACTCCCTGGAGCGACCCGCATGCTCATCGAGTCCAGATTCCCGTCACGCGAAGCGATGGATCGGCTGATCGAGATGGGCATGGAGGAAGGCCTCGCTGCCGCAATGAGCCAGATCGACGCGGTCCTCGCCGGCGACTGAGGCCAGAGCGTCCTTCGACCGATCAGGCCCGAGAGGTGACCGTCCAGATGAGGTCGGGCGGGTCAACCCGCGCGCAGCGCGGTGCGCCGTGGCGATCGCTGAGACGAACCGAGCCGACCAGGAAGCTCCCAGGCATACCAGCGGTGCGAATCAGTTCGGAGTCAACTCGGCTGAGCATCAGCTTGGCCCGTCGGAACATCTCGAAGTGTCCCAGATCTGTGACGTTTCCCCAGGTGAGGTAAACAAAGCGTTCACCGCGCTTGCCATGTACCGCCGCCCCGCGAAAGTCGAGTTCTCCATTGGCGTCTTCAACCACGTTGATCTCGATGTCCCAACGAGCCGAGTCCGAATCACCCGCCACAAGTCCTTCGGGCAGACTTCTGATTTGGACGCCGACCCGCACGTTGTGAAGCGGAGATCCGTCGGGAGCACAAAACGTTCGACCGGGTAACTCGTAGCCCTCGATCACCACGTG
>JANNNL010000664.1:0-9134 GCA_031398525.1 Actinomycetes bacterium
GGAGGATCTTCCGGCGTTCAACGACATGTCAATCGATCCGTCGTTCTTCCCCGCCGTCGACACCGTGATCAACATTCCACCGACGTGCACGCAGACTGGGGCGGCGCCAGCAGATCCCGCGGTTCCGGCCGGGGCAACTGATCCAGCGACGACGGTGGCGGCGGCACCGGTTACGGCGTCGGCGGACGGTAGTTTCCCGTACACCATCGTGGCCAACGACACGATGTACGGGATTGCCAAGAAGTTCGATGTCAAAATCGAGGCATTGATGGCCGCCAACGGCTGGTCGGGTGACCCGGCAGATGTCAACCTGTATCCGGATGAAGCGATCAAGATCCCGGGTGCCCCGGCGGGCTGATGCTCGCCGGCTTCCTACACCAGGCGGAATTCGACGCCGGCGACGGTGACCGAGGTCCCTGCCCGCTGACGATCGGCCGCGACGAGTTCGATCACGTCGAGACCCGGGCCTCCTGGCCCGCTGGCCGTCGCGGTCAATCCCACGGTGAGATCAAGGTCGTTCCAGCGTTGAACGGTCGCGGCGACGTCGTCGGACCCGACACTGACTCCGGCGATCGCCGTCACCACCGAGACATCGCGATACGCGGACCACGCCGGGCCTGCCCAGTGCCATGACCCCCATGGCTCGGTTTCGTCGAGCGAGATGATCGCCCCGACGTCCTTGGGGTGCAGATGACGACCGCGGATGCGCACCGGATGCTCGGCGATGTCGCCACTCCAGACGGTGCGCACGCCCTGCTCACGGGCAAGATCCATCCGTCGGTCGAGATCGTCGACCTCGAACATCACCATGTAGCCGCAGTTGCCGCCGCGCCGCTCGATCAGCCGTCCCGCCGCCGTGCCCGGATGCTGCGGACTGACGACTTCGAGCAGTTGGTCACCGATTGGCATCAGCGCGTTGGTGAGACCGAACTCGGCGACTCCCGGGTCGCGGAAACAGACGGTCAGCCCGAACGTGTCGCACAGTTCGGCGACGGTTTGGGTCAGGTTGGTAGCGGCAATCACGGCTTGGCGGAGACGAATCATTGGCCCGGAGCCTAACTTTGTCGACATGACGCCGCGACCTTCCCGTAGGTGGGGGTGGGCTCGGCGTTGCAATTCTCGTCGCTGGATCGGCGTTGGCACCGTCGGGGGCCGTTGCTCTGGCGACGGTGCCGCTCGCGTCCCCGCCAACGGCCGCCCCGACGATCGTCTCACCGCTAGCCTCCGGGTGTGCTTGACATCATTGACGGACGGGTGCTTGGGGCACTGATCGAGAAGCAACTGGCGACGCCGGACATCTATCCGTTGTCGCTCAATGCGCTGTGCTTGGCGTGCAATCAATCGACGGCGCGCGAGCCGGTGATGACCCTGTCGAGCCACGATGTCGAGGAATCGTTGGCGCGGCTGAAGGAGCGGAAGTTCGCCCGATTTGTTCATCCGTCGCACGGGCGATCGGTGACCAAGTACCGCCAGGTGTGCGACGAATCCCTCGAACTTGAGGCCGGTGAGCTTGCCGTTGTCGGCTTGCTGCTGCTCCGGGGCCCGCAGACGTCAGGCGAGCTACGCACTCGGTCGGAGCGCATCCACGGCTTCGACTCCGTCGGCGCGGTGGAGACGGTGCTGGCCGCGCTGGCCGAGCGTTCCGAGCCGCTGGTTCTCCGGCTCGAACGGGCTGCCGGGCAGAAAGAGGCCCGGTGGCGTCAGCTGCTCGCTGACGAGTCGGTGACGGTTCCGGGAGAATCGCCCAGCGCTCCGAGTCGTGGGAGTGCGCTCGCGGCGTTGGAGGAGCGGGTCGAGACGCTGGAGTCGCGCATCGCCCGCCTTGAAGCGGCCCTGGCCGAGCTGCTGTGACCTGACGGCGTGGGTTCGGTCCCCTATGTCGTAGGAGTAGTAGCCCTTATCTCGGGGCCCTGCCGCCGCCCCGAAATAATCGAAGTACGTCTTGGCGCCGGGCTGCTTGTACTCATTGTTCCCCAGGGTCGGGCGGATTCTCGACTTGACCGGACCCCACGACGGGTCGAAGCATTCGCGATACTCCTGGGCGGTGCTGGAGGAATAGACGGTGTCGCCGAGGGTGGCGATGGTGCCCGTGGTCCTGGCCAACATCGCGGCAAGGTCGTCGTCGAGCGTATTGGCGCCGCACTCGGCGATGTCGCCGGCGGACCACAGCACGTTGCCGACTGCTGACGGCGTGTCACACGCGTCACCACGCCCGTTGCCGTCGGAGTCGCGTTGGTCGGTGTTGGCGTCGTCCGGGCAATTGTCGTCCGGTTCCGCGACGCCATCGCCGTCGCGGTCACCAAGCGAGATCGACGTCGTCGTCGTATTTCCATCAGTCGTCGGTGGACCGGAGGTCTCCGAATCGCTCGTCATCGGATCGGTAGTCGTCGGGACCGAGGTGGGGGTCGTGGCTTCTACTGTCGTCGACACCGGTGGCGACGTCGTGGCCGTCGAGGGGGAGCCTCCCGCCTCTCGTGCTGCGGCTTCCAGCCCGTCGGCGCTCGCGTGGCCGAGCGACAAACTGGCACTATCGGGGCTCGTCGTAGCGTCGGTTGGCACTCCGCAGGCTGCGGCGGCGAGCGCCGACGCGCCGCACCGGATCATCGCCAAATACCACTTCCGCCCGCCGCCCGTCGCCATGCGCCGAGAGTAGTCGCTCGATCAGGGCGGCTCTCGGTCGCCTTTGGGACAATTTCACCTTCAGTGACAGGCCGAGCGACCTTGGTCGGGTTGCTGCCAGGTTGTGGCGGCCGACGACCACGACACTGCGATCATCAGTTCCACGCCTGCCCGCCGAACGAGGCGTCGGAGCGGATCAAGAAACAAACCTCATGTCAGGGCAGTTCGTGCTGCCGCTATCAGCGGGGAGATAACAACAGAAAGCACTTACGCACCCAGGTTCGGCCAGCGGCGCTGTTGCCGCTTGCGCTTGCCGGCCATGCCACGGCCGCGTTGTTCGGCGAGGGCCCAGGTGCGTCGCCAACCGGCGTGCTCCGGCCCGGTCAACGGGGGGTTTGTCCCGCTCGCGGCCCGTAGTCGGGCGGTGTACCAATCGGTCAATGACTCATCGCCGAGCGCGGTCACGGATCGTTCAATCCGGTCGTTGAACCGGCGCGTCGATTCGCCTTCATCGGGCACCAACGGCGAACCGAATGTCACCTTGGTGCTGCCTGGCTTGGGACGCTTCATCCCTTTGCCGTAGATCGATCCGCTGCCTTCGATGAACATCGGAACGACGGGAGCGCCGGTGCGAATCGACAGATATGCCGCCCCGCCTTTGAATTCCTGTCCCCAACCATCGGGCGATCGGCCGCCTTCGGGATAGATGATGAGGCTCCACCCGTCGTCGATCAGGTCTTTGATCATGTCGGACGACTTGCGGCCCGTAGATTCGCGATCGATCGGCAACGCGTTCAGCACGATCGCCGCGGCGGTGCCCTTCACCCGATTCGTGAAGAAGTAGTCGGCGGCCGCCGCGACAACCAACTTGTGGCGCCATGGTGCGGGGATCGATGTGATCGAGATCGGCGTATCGAGGTGGCTGTGATGATTCGGGGTGAAGATCAGCGGCGGGGGCTCATCGCGATCGCGCAGGTCGGCTAAGCGATCGATGCCCTCGACGGTCGGGTCGGCGAGACCCCGGACGGCAAGCCGCAGCGGCCCGTCGGTGATCAGCCGGCGAGCGAGTCGTGTCGGGCCTTCGCGTGCCCACTCCGTCTCGAAATCGGGCCCCAGCCTCGACGGTTTGGCGGGAACCACGATGCCTCGGGGTGTCGATGGCGAGCGGTAGGGAAAGCCCGCCTTGCCAATGACGCCCCGCACCACATTGACTTTTCGACGAGCGGTACGCACCGCCCGCGAAACAGTTCGGGCGCTGGCTAGAGGAGTTGGAAACCCCGGTCGGGTGGCCACAACGAGCGCCCTATTTGACGTCGGCGACGAGGACCGACGGCACGTGCAGATGGGTGATCGACGCGCCCCGGCCGACGACGTCGGTGGCCATCTCGAAGGCGTCATCCATCGTCGAGGCAGGCACAAAACCGAGTCGGCGCACCGTCGGGGCGTCGCCGCCGACGATGATCACCCGGGCGGCCCATTGCTGGCCATGAGCGCCCCAGTACCAGGCATAGAAGGGGTGGACGCCGTGGTAGGCGTAGCCGGTGCGATACAGATGGCGGTACCACTCGTCCTCGGCGTATTGCTTCTCCCACTTCTGGCCCATCACCACCGGGTCAGTGGTGTCGGTGAGCACCTGCTCGAAGAAGTCGATATAGCTCGGGTGGTGCACTGGATGGAATTCGCGGTACGTCGGGTGCGTCATGATGATCACGCCACCCTCTCTGACCAGTGGTTTGTTGCGATACATGTTGAACAGATATCCGAGGCCCATGCACATCACGAGGATCGGGTTCATGATCGACTCGGGGTTGTACGGGCTGATAAACGGAATGCCCATCGTCAGAATGTCGGTCTGTCCCTCGACCTCGACGAGTTGCTGGGCATAGACGTTCTGCAGCGTGATCTCGTGGACCGCATCGGTTGAGCCGGCGTTGACCCCGGTCGTGCGGTACGGCGCCTCGATCGAATGAAAGATCTTGCGAGCGATCTTGGTCGGGGTGTGCTTCAGCGACTTGGCGGTCGCCAAATACGTCGCCCGGTCCTTCGCATTCCACTCCCACTCGCGCTTGGCCAGGAAGTCGAACGGCGACGGGAAGGTGTCGGTATTCAGCGTTGTCTCGACGGTGAAGATCCGCGGGCCTGAATCGCGCAGTACCTTGCCCAGTCGCCAGACGCTGTGATGGAGCGCCGACTTGTGGCGGTCCATCAGGCTGCGGGTGTTCTGCAGGGTCTCGGCGTTGTGGTGGTAGCTGAGGCAGCGGTACGACGCAAGGCCGGTAACGACCGATTTCCAGCCGCCGTCCATCGCCACTTGGTTGACGTTGGCGTAGACGATCAGGTCGCTGTTGGCGGCGCGTTTGTTGATCTCGAGCACCTCACCGTGGTCGGTCGTCCCGACGACCGTGAGGTTGTCGTAGTCCTCGGCATCGTGCTGGTACAACATCCCGCGGGGGGCGAAGGCGTCGTAGACCCGGTCGCCGAGTACATGGCGCAATTCGTACTCGTGCATCCGGCGGTGCAACCCGAGCGCGGCGATCAAATGGACGTCGTCGACTCCGGCCTCGGCCGCCAAGTCGAGCACGGCCTCGATGATCCGTTGGCGGTTGTCGGGGCGACGCATTTTGGGTAGCGACAGCGAGGCGTCGTCGAAGGCGATCGTCAGCTTCATTCCCGGGAAGAGCAATGCCGGAAGCGGGTCGGAGTCGTGCGGGTTCAACAGCGCGTAACGGATCGCGCCGTCGACATCGCTGATGCCCTCGAGTGGCTCGGGCGGGTAGATGATCCGGCTGCGATCGGCCGGCAGCTTCTCGAGACTGAATCCCTCGCCGCGCCAGAACAGCGTGGGCGGGGTGGAACGATCGACGTCAAGAACGAATCCAGGGCGGGGCATTAGCGTTTTTTCTCCTGGCGCATGTCGAAAGCGACCTTGACCGCACCGCGGCGACCCGCGTTGGCGGCGTGCTCGATCGCATCGCGGTAGTCGGAAAGGGGATAGGTGGCCGAGACGAGTCGGCCGAGATCGAACGTGCGAATGACCTCGATGGCGGTATCGAAGTCGGGTCGCTGGTAGGCGTAGCACCCGCGAATGGCGACCTCGCGATGCCACAGTCCGGTCATATCGACCGAGACTTTGCCGGGCATGCCAACGAGATTGATGTCACCGCCGGGGGCGACGACCTTCAGCGCCTGGTCGATCGACTCCGAGGAGCCGATGCAATCGACAATGTGGTCGAAACCGCAAGTGAGCTGGTCATTCACAGCGAGAGACTTGCTCATCGAACGGACCCAGCGGGGCAGCTCCGACGAATCGCAGACCACGTCGGCACCGAGTTGCTTGGCCATCGCCTTCTGATGGGGATAGCGAGCGGTGACGATGATCGGTCCTGAGCGGTCCTTGTCGCGGGTGGCGGTGATTGCCGCCAGCGTGAGGAGGCCGACGGTTCCGGCGCCCATCACCACGGTGTCTTGCCCGTGGTAGCGCGAGGCGGCGTGGACGGCGCAGGCCATCGGCTCGATGAGCACCGCAGCCTCGTCGGAAAGGTCGTCGGGGACTGAGACGATCTGGGACTCGTGAGCGACCATTGCCGTGGACCAGCCGCCGCCGGTGTCGGCGCAGAAGCCTGATTGCAGGCCGGGTTCGAGGTGCCCGAAGGCGATCCGCTCGCAGAGGTTGATTCGTCCGGCGGTGCATTGATCGCACGACGGTGTGATCCCCCGGGTCGCGCAGGTGAGGACCGGGACGATCACGACACGACCTCGTGAAGCGTCGGCGACAACCTCGTGGCCGGGTACGAACGGAAAGCTCACGATCGGGTCGAAGTAGCGGCTGGCGAGCCCGTCGATGGTCGACAGGTCGCTGCCACAGATGCCAGACAGCCGCGGCTTGATCACTTCCCAGCCCGGACCCGGCAATGTGGGGGCGTCGACATCGACGAGTTCCAAGGGACCGAACTTGGCCCCACGCCCCGGGGAAAGAGCCCCGGCGAGACGGGCGGCGGCGAACTTGGCCAGCTTGCGGTCGATCTGCAGGGCCTTCATCGGATGCCCGCCTTCTCGGAGCGAGTGGCGGCAACCGGCAACAACGGCCGCGGTGCGCCGGGCGCTTTCGTCCACGTCTCGACCAACCAGCCGCGTTTGCGGGCCAGGGCCGCCAGGCGTACCTCGGGGTTGACGGCGACGGCGAATCCGACGGCTTCGAGCATTGGCAGATCGCTGGTCGAATCCGCGTAGGCGACCGACTCTTCGAGCTTCAGCCCCTCGGCTTCGCAATAGTCGGCGAGAATCTGGGCCCGGGTCTCGCCAGTCGGCGGTACGTTGCGCAGCTCTCCGGAGTACGTGCCGTCGGCCTTGATCGTCATCTCGGCGGCGATGATCTCGTCGAAGAGCGGCCGCAGGGGCTCGACGACGAACGACAACGCCCCGGTAATCAGTACCGTTCGGTGACCCATTGCCTTGTGTTCCCGCACTCGACGGATGCCAGCCGGGAAGCTCTTGGTCACGATCAGCTTCAGGAACAGCTCCTGCACGTCGGTGGCGATCTGCTCCGGGGGAGCGTCCTCGTAGCGACGGTAGAAGTGGAGCAGGAAGTCGCTGCGATCCTTCTTGTCGAGGGCCAGCAAGCTCGGGGCTTCCTTCAAGGTCCGCAACACATAGCGGATCTTCTCGGGGGTATCGAGGCGGCGGGTGGCGAGCCACGAGTAGCTCTCGACGACATTCGAAGCGATCAGGGTGTTTTCCAGGTCGAACGCGGCCATGTGGCGCTCGGGGGCGAGCACCTGGCGGCGAAGGCGGGTCGAGCGGCTCTCCGACTGGCTCTTGCCCGGGGTGGTCTTGACGCGGGCGTGCTGCACGACGCTGGGCAGGTGGATCGTGCGGACGTACGTCGGCCAATCAATCACCCGTGGGTCGAAGCAGAAGTCGCGCTGATCATCTTCCGAGAGCGTGTCCCACAGGGTGAGCAGGTTCTTGACGCTGTAGATCGCCTCGCACTCGGTGTACAGGCCGTACAGCTCGACGTATTCGAGCGCCCGCTCCACCTCGGTCTTGCGTTCTTCGAGAGCCGCGCCCCACGCCGCCTGCTTGCCGCGTAGCGGCAGGGCGTGCATCACCTTCTCGGTGCGGGCGATGACCTTCTTGGCCTTGGTGAGCTGGCCCTGGACGCGACCACGGCCGGGGAACGACCAGTCGGGGACGACGATCGGCTGGCCCTTGGCGTCGTAGATCGGGTTCTCGGTGAACCAGCCCTGCACGTTGTCGACGAGCAACTGATACTTCAGCGGATTGGCCGAGCCCGAGGCGACCTGGGTGATCGGGGCGGCTCGCTCGGGGCCGACGGCGGCGACGGCGATGATCGCGGCGACGACCATGTCGACCGGGATCACGTCGACCGTGCCCTCGGGGACGCCGGGGAACTCCTTGAGCAGGCCACGGGCGTACGAGATGATCACCGGCTCGGCCATCCGGAAGCCACGGATCCACCCGGGCGTCGGCTCGGCCAGCGCAGACTCGATGATCGATGGCCGCACGATCGACACGGGCACCGCGCCCTTGGTCTCGGTCAGCGCCTGCTCGCCGAGGGCCTTGGTGAAGGCGTAGGCGTCGGGCCAGCCGACGCTGGCGGCCCGGGCGCGACCGGCCTCGACGAGGCGATCGTGGACCCAGCGCTCGCGGTTCTGCTCGGTCTTGGATGCCAGCGCCGGGTTGCCGGCCGCGCCCAACTCCGAGCGCGCAGCGGTGCGGAACTTGGTGAGATGCACCAGTCGGCGACTCTCGGATTCCAGATCGCTGCGCAGCCGCCGGGCCGAGGCCACCTCGGCGCGCCAGTCGAGGCCGAGATCGAACGGGCCGTCGGAAACCAATTCCTCGGGTGCTCCGCCTCGCCGGTTGCCGGCGACGTAGCACGTGCTCACGGCGACCAAGTGAGGAGCGATCCCGAGTTCGTTGAGCAGGGCGGCGATTCGCATCGGCCCGAGCAGGTTGACTTCGACGGCCGAGTCGAGGGGGGAGTCGAACGCCACGCTGGCGGCGGAGTGGATGACGATGTCGCACGTGGCGAGCGTCACCCGGTCGGCCTCGTTGAGGCCGAGCCCGTCACGGCTGACGTCGCCGTTGATGGTCGAGACGCGCTCGTTCCACACGGCTTCGAAACCCTTGGCGCCGCCGTGTTGGGCGCGCAGCCGGTCGAAGGCATCGTTCTTCATCACCTCGCGGCGCACCCGCTCCGATGCGTCGTGGCGCTTGCCGCCGCGCACCAACAGGAGGAGGGAGCAGTCGGGGGCTCCACGAAGAAGGCGTTCGACCAGCGCAGTTCCGACAAATCCGGTGGCCCCGGTGACGGCAATGCGCTTGGCGGCCAGTTGCTCGGCAATCACGAGGAACATGTCTAGCAGGTTGTCGTCTACCATTTGGTAGAGAAAGTTCCGGAGTCACCTTTGCCTTCACCCGTTCGCCCGCTGCCGGCCCGACCGACCCGAGACCGAATCCTCGACGCGGCGCTCGATCTGTTCGGTTCCCGC
>JANNNL010000760.1:0-1470 GCA_031398525.1 Actinomycetes bacterium
CGGCGAAACTTGATACCAGCCGTGGCCGGGTGAGCTGGGTGGTGGTGAGCCCCGACGTTCCCGAGCGATCGAAGAAGACCAGCGCGTTCGACCGCTTGGAAGGCGCCTGGTTCGCTGGCGGTTTCGTGTACTTCACCTCGACCGGTGACGACAAGGTGTGGGCGCTGAATACCGCCACCAACGCCATCGAGGTGATCTACGACGCCGCGCTACTCGGCGCCGACGCCCCGCTGCGCGATCCCGACAACGTGTGCGCTCATCCGACGTCGGGCGATGTGTTCGTCGGCGAGGATGCCGACGACCTGCAGTTGGTTCTGCTGGCCAGTGGGCCGCAGCGGGTCGCGGCACCCTTCCTGCAGCTGGTCGGGCACAACAACGGCGAGTCCGGTTCACCCGGCCAAGATGAGAACGTCGTCACCTCGTCGAGTTGGGCGCGCGCGTCCGAGATCACTGGACTTGCGTTCACGCCCGATGCCACACGCCTCTACGTCACCTCGCAGCGCGGTACGGACGGCTTGCGCGGGATGACCTTCGAGATCAGCGGACCGTTCCGGCGGTGAGGTGTCAGCTGACCAGGTTGATGAGGCGACCGGCGACGACGATGACCTTTTTCGGTTCGCGGCCGTCGAGGGCAGCCGCGACCGGGGGCAGGGCAAGGGCGGCGGCGATGACGGTGGACTCGTCGGCATCGGCGGTGACGGTGACCCGGCCGCGGACTTTGCCGTTGACTTGCACGGGATACTCAATCGTGTCGGCTACCAGCAGTTCCGGGTCGGCCGTCGGGAACGGTTCGTACGCCAACGACGACGAATGGCCGAGCGATGACCACAGTTCCTCGGCCATATGCGGGGCGAGCGGCGCGAGCATCAACACCAACGGCTCGGCGACCTCTCGCGGGCACCCTGCGGCGGTCTTGGTGAGATGATTGTTCAGTTCGATCAACTTCGAGATGGCCGTGTTGAACCGCAGATTCGCCATCTCGGTAGTGACGCCGTCGATCGTACGGTGCAGCAGGCGGCGAGTATCGTTATCGGTCGTCGCCTCCGTCACCACCGACGTTCCGGTCGGCTCGTCCACGAGGTTGCGCCACAGCCGTTGCAGGAAGCGGTACATGCCCACGACGTCGCGGGTTTCCCACGGACGGGAGGCGTCGAGCGGTCCCATCGACATCTCGTGGAGCCGCAGCGTGTCGGCGCTGTAGGCGTCGTACATCTCGTCGGGCGAGACCGCATTTTTCAGGCTCTTGCCCATCTTGCCCCACTCGCGGGTGACGGGCCGGCCCTCATAGGTGAACTGCCCGTCGATCTGCGTGACGGCCGTCGAGTCGACGTAGATTTCCCGCTCGTCCTTGTAGGCCGCGGCGAGGATGTAACCCTGGTTGAACAGCCGGTAGTAGGGCTCCTTCGACGACACATGGCCAAGGTCGAACAGGACCTTGTGCCAAAAACGAGCGTAGAGCAGGTGCAACAC